>NZ_JBHSBI010000017.1:0-214071 GCF_042650645.1 Nonomuraea purpurea | reverse complement strand
CCGCCTGCAGCGCGTGCGGCTGCTTGCCGCCCGCCGCCGGGTAGGTGTAGTCGCGGACCTGCTCACCCGCGCCGCCCCAGGCGTGCTTGGTCTCCTTCGTGCGGTTGCCGACGGCGTCGTAGCCGTAGCTGACCGCGTACGGCGCCACCCCGCCGATCTTCCCCGACTGCGGCGAGGAGGCCGCGCAGTCGTCCGTGGCCGTCCACGCCGAGGTCAGGCGGCGCAGATGGTCGTAATTGAAGCACTGCGTGTCCTGGCCGCTCGCCTTGTCGGCGATCTTGGTGATGTTGCCGGACGCGTCGTAGCTGTAGTTGATGTCCAGATCGGTCTTGGCCGTGTTCTCCCGGTCCAGCCGCATGCTCGTGAGGCGGCGGGTGGCCTCGTCGTGGGTGTAGGTGAGCCAGGTCTTTTTGCCCGCCTCGCCCAGCTCGTACTGCAGCGTCTCACCCATCTTGGAGTAACGGGCCATGCTCACATACCCCGACAGGCCGGTGACCTTGGTCGTCTGGCCCAGCTCGTCGTAGGTGTAGACGACCTGCTCCTCAGCCAGCCCGCCCACGCCGGGGAAGCTGACCGACTGGACCTTGTCATCGGCCGTGTAGCGGGTGTTGAGCTGGTACGAACCCGCCAGCTTGCCCTCCCGCTCGGGGACGGTGACCGTCTCGCGCAGCGGGCGGTAGTCGGCGTCGATCGCGTCGATCTCGGCCTTGTACGCCTGCCCGCCCGCGTACCGGATGCTCGCGTTCGTGTGGCCCTTGGCCAGGGCGTCGTACTTCCACTCCGCCAGCAGCGGGCCGGTCGCCGAGCCTTCGCGCATCTCCTTCTTGCGACCGAGCTCGTCGTAGCCGTAGTACAGGGTCTTGCCGCGAGAGTCGGTGGTGGTGACGATCTCGTCGGCGTCGTTGTAGGTGGTCGTCGTGACGCCCTTGTCGGGGTCCTCGGTCTTGATCTCCCGGCCGCGCAGGTCGTAGTGGTGCTTCCACACGTTGCCCGCCGAGTCGGTCACCGTCGACAGGCGTCCGGCATGGTCGTAGCTGTACTTGGTGGCCTCGTACTCGCCCGTCGGGGTCGCGCCCTTGTACTGACGCAACTCGATCAGGCGGTCTTCAGCGTCACCGATCCGGGTCGTCGCCGTCCCGCCGGGCGGCGGCGTCACGTGGACCCGGTCGCCCTCGTGCTTGGCCGTGACCCGGTACTTCTCCGCGCCCTTCGCCTTGAGGATCTGGGAGGTGACCTCGCCGGCGCCGTCGAAGGTGGACACGACCTGGTTGGGCACGTCGGTGTCCGCCACCGCCAGCAACTCGGAGGCGGGGTTGCCGATGGCGAAGTAGCCCGAGTTCGACTTGGACTGCTCGCCCTGGGAGTTGTAGAAGGTGTCGGTGATCGTGCGCCCGTCACGCAGCGCGGGATCCTGCGTCTGGTCGTCCTTGGGCGCCGGTTCCTGCGTCTGGCGCTCACGCATCAGGCCGTCGTACAACTCGTGGCTGGAGGTGTAGCCGCCGTCGGCGCGCAGCGTCTTGGTGGTCACGACGCTGGGGCCGGTGTCACGCATCGTGTAGGAGTACTCGGTGCTGGGCGACTGCCCGCCCGCCTTGCTGCGGTCGGCCTGCCAGACCTTGGTCACGCGGCCGAGCGCGTCGTACTCCATCTCGACGCGGCGGTTGTTCGCGTCGATGTCGGCGACGGGCTCGCCCCAGGCCGGCTCGACGATCGTGCGGTCGGTGTGGCCGAGCTGGTTGGTCTCGGTCACCTCGGTCGCGAGGGTGCCAGCGGCCGGGCTGTAGGCCGTCACCGACTTGGTGCCGACCGCGTCGGTCTCGCTGGTCTCACGGCCGTAGGCGTCGAAGGTGTGGGTGCTGTCGGTGATGGTCGTGCCGTCGCCGTTGACGACCTGCTTCACCGACGTCACGTCACCCTTGCTCGGCGCCTGGCCGTGCGCCTGTCCGTCGTACTCGACCTTCTCGTCGGAGATGACCTCGTCGGCGGCCAGCTTGGCCACCGACGTGCCGCAGCTCGCGGCCACCTTGTGGATGCGGCTGGTGTAGTCGATCATCCAGGTCGTGTCGTTGCTGGCGTAGGACAGGCGGGTGCACGAGTCGTCGTCGGGCGTGGACAGGTCGCCCTTGTCATCCACCTGGGTCAGCAGGCCCTTGGTGTCGTACGAGCGTTCCTCGCCCACCCGCCGCCACTTGCCGTCAGACAGCGCCTTGCGGGTCTCCATGGACTGGGACTCGACCACGTGCGCGGCCTTGGTGACGCCGCCCTGCGTGGATTCCGCTGTCTTGACCGACCACGGCTTCTCGGTGCTCGCGGTCAGGATCGCGCCGCCGTCGCCGTCGTACAGGATCTCCTCGCGCTCGAAGCCGGAGTACTGGTCGAGGTCGTCCAGCTTGACGCCCTCTGAGTCCTCCACCTGCGCGCTGCGCTTGGAGCCGTCGGACTGCTTGTCGCCGTGCATGCCGCGGAAGTACTTGAACTCCGTGAGTGTGCGCTTGGTGTCCTGACCGTCGCCCTCGCGGACGCGTACCCGGCCGAATCCTCGGAAGTCCGACCACGTGCGGTGCTCGGGCTTGACGAGGATGTTGTCGGCGTAGTGCCAGCCGACACCGCCCAGGTACTCATAGTCGGTGACCACGTTCGGCGAGGCCGCGACGCGGTCCACCTCCATGGTCTGCGCCACCACGTACTTGTGGAACCAGTCGGTGATCTCCGCCTCGTCCGGCGGGGCCCAGCGCTGCGGGAAGCAGCGCTTGGTGTTCTTGTCGGGTGCGGGCAACTCGCCGGACTTGCACTCCGCGGGCGCGTAATTGACCCGCAGCTCACCGCCCGTCCCGTTGTTGACCGCCTGGATGCGCCACTTCACCAGAGGGGCGCGGCCCTCGTTCGCGTCCACCCGGTTGGGCAGCTGCACGCCGATGAAGGTGGTCTTGGGCAGCGAGAGCGTGCCTCCCACGTGCCCGGTCTGCTGAACCGAGGCCAGCCAGAGCGCCGGGCTGAGCCCGTCGCCCGTGGCCGGGAACTGATGCGTCAGCGCCCACGAGTCCACCGCGTAATACTGACCGGCCGCGTTGAGCACCTGGGTGGTGACCTTCGACAGCCGCTTGCGGGAGAAGAACGTCGGAGCCGTGCGATCGGTGCACTTGACACCGGAGTCGCAGATCTGGTCGAACGGGACGTCCGGCCAGTGGCTGGCGGTCTCCTTCTTGAGCTGCTCAGGGGCACAGGTGATCGTGCCGTTGGGCAGGCAGCGCTCGGCGACCTCGAACAGCACCCGGGTCGCCGGTGACTTGGTGAACAGCTCGTTCTTCAGGTAGCCGTAGTCGATCCGGGCCAGGTAGGCGCCCCGGGTGTACTGGGTGCCCAATTCCGGCTTGGAGTTTCGGCCGTAGTAGTTGGTCTCGCGCTCGTACCAGTACGTCGTGGCGTTCCCGTGGCTGTCGACGGCGTAGTCGAGGTTCCACCGGTACGCCTGCTGGCACCACGCGTTGGCCGGAGTGCTGTTGTAGCAGGGCTCGGTGCTGTTGTTGCCGAACACCGGCACCGTCTGCACCGACTTCGTCTCCGCCTTGCCGCTCACCCAGCCGGGCAGACGGTTCAGGCCGAAGGAGTACTGGGTGCCGTCCGGCGTGGTGACCCGCCAGTACTCGCCGTTGTTGTCGCCGTTCGTCGCGCCGGTCAGCGCCTCGATCCTGGTGCCGTCGTCGCGCTTGGGCCGCCACTGCTTGGTCGTGGCGTCCTTGACCAGCTCGACGGAGGAGCTGCCGAGCGACAGGACGGCGTTGTCCTGGTCCCAGCACAGGTCGCCGGTCTTCTTGCCGTCGAGCATGCAGGACTTGTAGCGGCGCTCGACGAAGCCGCCCGGGTTGAGGTCGAAGCCCTCACCGACCCAGGAGGCCTGGTTGTTGGTGGAGGAGGTGCGGCCGTCCACGCTCTGCGAGGAGTAACCCAGCCCGAATTCCGGCTCCTCGCCGCCCAGTGCGGGCGGGGTGCGCATGTCGTAGCTCCAGTTGAAGTCGCCGGACTGGGTGCCGACGCTCCAGTCCGCCGAAGGAGCCAGCGAGGTGGCGGAGTGGTCGCCCGACGGGCCCGAGGCCGCCGCGGTCAGGGCATACAGGCCGTTCGCCTCGAAGTCGGCGGTCAGCGTGCCGTCCTTGGCGTTGTTGTCGGTCTTGACCGGCTCGGGCGGGGCGCAGTCGGCCGCCTTGGCGTCCAGCGCGCACTCCTCCAGCTTGACCACGCGCAGACGGGCGCCGTAGTCGCCGCCGTAGGCGTAACGGAAACCGGAGTAGTCGACCCGCAGACGGGTCTTGCCCGCCGCCTTCGCGGCGGCGACACCCTGACCAGGAGAGACACGCAACGCCAGGCCGAGCCGATCCGTTTCGAGCAGCTCCACCTTGACCGGGTCGGCTGCGGCGGCTGCCTTCGCGCTCGCACCCTCCCGCGGAGCCAGCGTGATCGGGAAGCCGGACGCCAGGGTCGCGGCCTTCGCCTCACCGCCCAGCTCGACGCTCTGCGGTTTGGGCCAGGTGACCGTTGGTGGCGCCTTCCACGCCTGTTGACCGGCTGGGTCGGCCATCGCGGGCCGGATGGGGACCTTGGTCCCGTTGACCGGCGTCTCCTTCTGCACGGAGGGGGCCGAACGGGACTCCGCGGCGGCCGGCATGGCGTAGGCCATGGGGACCACCAGCATCATCGACACGACGGCCGCCAGCCGGCGCGGCCAGGGGGATTCGGACTTGGCTTCCCGGAAACGGTTCCAGGAGCCATCGGGAATGTCAGGTTCGTCGGGTTGCGGGGGCCGGTGCCAGCGGGATTCGGGCAGGTCTAACTCGTCCGGCAGATCCATGAACCTCTCCCAGTGTGGGGGTGCCGATCGGGAACTGGGCGGCTAAGGGCCGCCGGTCGCCCTGCTCGTGGCGACCGGCGGTGGTGAGAGGACTTACTGGGCGGCGAGTTGGGCGATTTGCTCGGCGCTCAACACGCCGTCGTACGTGCGGACGTCATCGACGATCCCCGGCCAGTAGCCGGTGAAGGCGCCCGCCGCCTTGGTCCGTCCGAGCTGGAGCGGGCCGGTGGCGTTCCATGCGCTGACATGGTCGGTGATGGTGGTGGTGGACAGTCGGCCGTTGACGTAGATGCGCAGCTCCCCGGCGAGCGGGTCGTACACGCCGGCCACGTGCGCCCACTCCAGCGGGGTCGGGATGGCGTCGGAGCGAGTGCGGACGAGCGCGGCGGTGTCGCTGTCGGCCGCGGCCATGCCGAGCGTCCAGCGGCTCTGCTCCTTGTCGAAGCCGAGCTGGAAACCGGCGGCCCGGCTGCCCAGCTGGGCCACCGCCGCGGTGTCGCGGGTGGGCAGGTAGTCGAGCTGCGTCCAGGCGGCCACGGTGAACCCCGCCCTGGTGTTGACCGCGGGCGCGCCCGCCTGGGCGTAGCCGTTGACCCCGTCGAGCGCGAGCGCGCCTTCCAGCCAGCCGGGCGTCCACGAGGCCGCGCCCCCCAGGGTCGCGGGCGTCCCCCTGCCCGACGAGTCGGCGGCCGTCAGGCCGGACTCCTCATCCAGCGTCCAGTGGCCGACCAGCGTGGCAGCGCTGTTGACCAGGTCGGCGAGCTCATCGGCGAACATGGCGCGGCCATAGACGCGGACCTCGTCGAGGTCACCCGCCCAGTGGTCCGCCGCCGCGCCGTTGATCTTGCCTCGGCCGATGGTGAGGGGTCCGGCCGCGTTCCACGGCGAGGTGGCGGCAACCGTGGATTCGAGCTTGCCGTTGACGTAAAGGGAGATCTGACCCGCGGCCGAGTCGTAGACGCCGGCCAGGTGGGTCCACTCGTTCAACCGGGGCGCGGCCTCGGACAGGGCGCGCACGGTCGTCGCGTTGTCGGCGTCCGTACCCGCCATCACCAGCGCCCACCGGTTGTCGGCCTTGCTGTACTGCAGCGAGAACGCGCCGGTCCTGTTGCCTTCCTGGGTGACGGCGGTGGCGGAGGCGGTGGTGCCCGTCAGGCGGGCCCAGGTGGTGACGGTGAAGTTGCGGCTGGTGTCGGTGACGGGGCCGGAGGTCTGGGCGTAGGCGTTGGCCAGGTTCAGCCCGGAGCCGGTCTTGCCGGTCGTCCACGTCGCCCCATACAGCGTGGCGGGCCGTGCGCCGCTCTCGTCGGCCGTCACGCCGCCCTGGCCCTCGTTCATGGTCCAGTGGCCGTTCGGGCCCTTGCCGCTGTTGACGTTGAAGACGTAAGTGCGGATCGGGCCGAGGTGGCCGGCGCGGTCCTTGCTGCGCACCGAAAGGACGTTGGGTCCGTCGTGGCGCGGGGTGAGCCCGATCGTGGCCGAACCGTCGGCGCCGGGCGCGACCTCCGCCTTCGGCGTGGTGTCCAGGCCATAGACGTAGAGCGCGACGTCGGGGACGCCGTTCGGGGCGAAGGTGAACGTGCCCGCCAGGCCGACGCCGTCGCTCCAGCCCTCCTCTGCGTACTGCGGCGAGGAGACCTCGGGCTCCCTGCCGGGGGCCGTGGCGTCCACGGTGGCCTCGCACCACGGGCTCCACGCGCTGTTGGCCTTGCCGTCCTCGGCGCGCACCCGCCAGCGGATGAGCTGGCCGTCGGCGAACAGGTTCTGCGGGATGGTCGCGGAGAAGGCGTTGCCGTTCGAGCCCGTCGGGGTGACGTACTCGCCCCGCTTCGTGCCGGCCTCGTCGTACCACTCGAAGCGGCCCTTGACCGAGTTGTCGACGTCCTTGAGCTTGGCCCACAGCTTGGGCGCGGCGGTGGCGATGATCGGCCGCCCGTCACCCGAGACGCAGGGGCCGCCCGGGTCCGACCAGACGTCGGCCGCCACCGGGTCGCCGGGCAGCGAGTTGTACTCGATGACCAGGCTCGGGTTGTTCCTGAACTTCTTCCAGGCCCAGTTGTCCTTCTCATCGTTGGCATAGAGACCGATGGTCATGGTGGGCCATTTCTTGGCGGCGGCGTCGGCGGCCCACGACGTGACGTCGAACTCCACACCGCCGGGTGCGCAGGACCCCGTGCCATAGCCCTTGGCCACGTTCACCGTGGAGAGCAACCTGGTCTTCGCCGGCGGGTTCTTCCAGGTGGTGCTCTTGCTGATCGCGCCGGTCCCCCAGGCCTCCACCTTGCGGGCGGTGCACGAGTACGACCACGTCTCATACGTGCGCAGCGTCGCCTTGATGATCTGCTTGCCGTGGATGGTGGAGCCACTGGCCATCTGGAAGAACGTGCGGTTCGTCTGGGTGGAGCTGATGCGGCCGACGCGGGCGATGTCGTTGGCGTTGAGGTAGTTGGAGGTGGGCCAGCTGCTCCAGACCGTCGTCCACGAGCCGCGCGAGGCCGAGAAGTACGGATCCAGGTAGAGGGGGAACTTGGTCTTCGGATCCGTCAGCATCTTCCTGTCCGGCTTCAGCCGGAGCTGCCTG
This sequence comes from Nonomuraea purpurea, assembly GCF_042650645.1. Lineage (NCBI taxonomy): Bacteria > Bacillati > Actinomycetota > Actinomycetes > Streptosporangiales > Streptosporangiaceae > Nonomuraea > Nonomuraea purpurea. Next base: position 206,644 of record NZ_JBHSBI010000017.1, on the reverse strand, counting down.
CCCGTCAGCTCCACTCCCATCGTGGCCTCCCTGGCCTCCGGAGAGCGGCCTTCCTTGAGCGCCTGCGGGCTCGTGATCCCCTCCGAGTCCCACATCTTCGGCGTGGGCGCGATGAAGATCGTGCCACCGCCGTTGTCGACGGCCTCCAGGTTGCCTGCCGCGTCCGACTTCAGCGACAGGCCCTTGGCGTCGAGCGGATACGTCAGGTCGGTCAGGTTCGCCGCCGCCTTGCGCGACTTGACCACCAGGAGGTGCGAGAAGCCGTCCACGTCCGCGGTGACCTGGAGGTCGACGCCCGGCATGACCTCGGGATAGGTGGCGGTGTCGCCGTTCAGGGTGGGCTTGGGCAGGGCGCCCTGCCAGCCGAGCTCCAGGGACTTGGCGCCGCGCGACAGGCGGGCGAGCGGGGCGGTGCCGCCACCGGAGAACGTCAGGCCGGCCGCCGTGGCGACCGGCTCGACCGCGCCGTCGGGGCGAACGCGGAGGGTGGTGTCCACCGGGACCCAGCCGCCGGACTTGCGCACGCGCACCGGGCGGACGTTCTGCTCCAAGGTGAACGTGCCGTCAGGCTTGGCCCAGACCTGGCTGGTCTCGTCGCGCAGCGACTCGACCTCGACCGGCTTGCCCTCCGTGCGGGCAAGCGCGAGAGCGGACGCCTCGGGCGACTGGACTTTCCGCTGGACGGTCTCCCGGACGGTCTCCGTCTCGGCGGCGGGCGCCGGATCCGGCACCGCCAAGATCGTGAAGGCTAACGCCGCCGCAACCAGCCCACGCACTGCCCGCATACGTCCTCGCTCAAGGTGAGCTGGATCACGCGCGGGACAAAGCATCCGCCCGGCGTCTCCACGATCGTCGGTTGACGATCGGATCATCACCCGGCTCCGAACTATGAGTCCAGGGTTTTGTTCATTCTGCTCAAAGATTTCTTCAGGGACCGAATCTCCGTGGAGATATCCGCCAGACGGCTCAGACCTCCGTCGGCAGGGGCGAAGCCGCCGGGTTGACCCGCTTGACGATCTCGTTCAGGGCGATGCGCACATACGGCTCCCCCACCCACAGATGCTTGGCCCCGTCGACCCCGATGACCTCGGCCTGCGGCACCCGCGCGAACCTGGCGCGGGCCTCCTCCGGCCGCAGATAGTCGTCGAACTCCGGCACCAGCGCCACCAAAGGCCGCCCGAACCGCGCCCACGCGTCGAGGTCGTCGTCGGTGGCCCTGTGGAGCGGGGGCGAGAGCAGGATCGCGCCCTCCACGAGCGGGTCGTGGGCCCACTTGAGCGTCAACTCGGTGCCGAACGACCAGCCGACGACCCACACCCTCGGCAGATCGTGGTAGTCGGCGAACTCCAGCGCCGCCGCGACATCGAACCGCTCACCCTCGCCACCGTCGAACGCGCCCTCCGACGTGCCCCGCTCCGACGAAGTGCCGCGCGTATTGAAACGCAGCACGGCCAGGTCGGCGAGGGCGGGCAGACGGTTGGCGGCCTTCTTGTAGACGTGACTGTCCATGAAGCCGCCGTGGGTGGGCAGCGGGTGCAACGTCACCAGCGTCGCCGCCGGCGGGCGGTCGACCGGCACAGCCAGCTCCCCCACCAGGGTCAGGCCGTCGCCGGTGTGCAGCTCGATCGGCTCCCGCCGCGCGGGCAGCACCGTCGCCGCACGAATCTCCACAATCGCCCCCAATTTCATGGCTGGTCTTCTGTCGCGCACGGTCTTCCGTCGCGCTCTCGTTCTGGTCGCGTCCGGGGTTGGTCGCGGCTGGTTTTGATCGCGCTCGCATCAGTAGCGGCTGCGGCCAGGGCCGCGGTCGAGTCTCTTGCGCCAGCAGGACGCATGCCAGTGGCGGCGTTCCTCGTCGCCGCCCGTCCAGTTGGGCCAGGCGACAAGATGCGGCTGGCCGCTGCGGATCTCCTGGTCGCAGCCAGGACAGCGGTAGTTTTTCTGCGAGGAGGCGCCTGTCAGCATGCGCACCTTCCACTCGCCGTCCGGCCACTCCTCCACCTTGTCCATGCCGGTCGGGAAGCCGAAAGGGCGGGAGGACTCCCTGCGGCGCGCCCGTCGGGGGCTCATCAACGCACACCCACCCTTTCCAACGCCATGCCTCCAGTTTTCCAGAACCGCTAAGGTGGATCGTCATGCGGCTGGTCATCGCGCGATGCAGCGTGGATTACATCGGACGGCTCACGGCGCACCTGCCGATGGCGCCAAGACTCGTCCTCATCAAGGCGGACGGCAGCGTGAGCATTCACGCCGACGACCGCGCGTTCAAGCCGCTCAACTGGATGAACCCGCCGTGCAAGCTCAAAGAGGACGGCGAGACCTGGACGGTCACCCACGGCAAGACCGGCGAGAAGCTGGTGCTGACGATGGCCGAAATCATCCACGACACCAGCCACGAACTGGGCGTCGACCCCGGGCTGATCAAGGACGGCGTGGAGGCCCACCTGCAGGAGCTGCTCGCCGAGCACATCACGACGCTGGGCGAGGGCTACTCGCTGGTCAGGCGCGAGTACATGACGGCGATCGGGCCCGTCGACATCCTGTGCCGTGACGCGGTGGGGGCGACGGTGGCGGTGGAGATCAAGCGACGCGGCGAGATCGACGGCGTCGAGCAGCTCACCCGGTATCTGGAGCTGCTCAACCGCGATCCGCTGATCGCTCCCGTCCGGGGGGTGTTCGCGGCCCAGGAGATCAAACCCCAGGCCCGCGTCCTCGCCTCCGACCGCGGCATCACCTGCGTCACCCTCGACTACGATGCCCTCCGCGGCATCGAGCCGGAAAATCCCACGCTGTTCTAAGGCGCAGGGCGCTCGTCGGAAAAGCCCACCCACCGCACTGGTGCAGGGCCGCTTCTGCTGCTCGTCGGAAAAGCCCATCTGTTACGCGCTGCCGTGCCCAACCACCCACCGCACTTCGGCTGCGGGCCCTCCAGGAAACGCCTGCTGACCCTTCAGTGGTGACCCGCCGTTACGGGGCGCAACGTTGGCCCCCTACGTGGTTCTCATCCTGCCCGTGGCGCCCGCTGTACCCCGGCCACCCGACGTCAGCCCCCAGAAGCCGTCCAGGAGGCTGCTGGGAGCGCGGCTGGGCGGCGCGTTTATGTCGGGGGCGGCGTGTATGAAAGTTTCATGCGTGAGCTGGCCGAGTGGGTGGCGGAGGTGTGGGCCGGTGTTCTCGGGTGATGTGTGTCGGCGCGTAGGATGCGAGCGGGCATGGTGGCGTTCAGCGGGCCCGTCGAACTTGAGCGGCTGATCAGGCTTGTCACGTTCTTGCACGGCCGACGTAAAAGATAATCTTCTTGCCCTTTCCCAAAACGGATCATCCGTCCATAATTGTGTGCTCTGGGGGCCACGATCATGTTGGACGGGTGGAATGTGAACCGGTCTTACCGGGGAATGTCGGCTGAGCAAAGGCTGGCAGACAGACGGGAGCGGCTGATGACGGCCGCCTACACGCTATACGCGAAGCCGGGTTTCGCGGCGACGACGATCGAAAGACTGTGCTCGGAGGCGAGGATCTCCAACCGCGCCTTCTACGAATGTTTCGGCGGCCGCGAGGAGCTCCTTCAGGCGCTGCACGAGCGGTGTGTGGACGAAAGCCTGGCCGTCGTGTCCAAGGCGTTACAGGAGGCGCCGAACGCCCTGGGCGAACGGGTCAAGGCGGGGATACGCGCATATATCGAGTACACCACGGCCGACTGGCGACGCGCCCGAATCATGCACGTGGAGGTTCGCAGATCAGGAGACGTTCTGGCGCTGTCCCGCCAGCGCGCCGTGGCGTCCTTCGCCCGGCTCATCGAGGAGGCCTCGGCCGATTTCCCGTTGGCCGCCCCGTTGAATCGGCGACTGGTCGCGCTCGGCGCCATTGGGGCGTTACAGGAGTTGCTGATCGAATGGCTGCACGCGGAAGACCAACCGGAGATCGACGAACTCGCGGAGGTGGCCGTGCACATCTTCGAGCGGATCCTGCGGTAAGGCGGTGATGGCGCGGTCACCAAGCGTCATTACCTTCACCGTGCAGGCGATAAATCCGTTCGGAGTTGTATTCCGCCCCACGAGTCCCACAAGTGGGCCAACCGAAAACTGCATTTCGCCTAAACCATAAAAAGAGCGGGCGACGGCTGATCGTCACCCGCTCCGATATGTCACATCAGGCCACCGCGGCAGCGTGTACCTCCACGTGCAGGACCCGATTCAGCCGGGTCACCGCCAGTATCCGCATGATCCGCGGTGGCACCCCCCGAAGAACGAGGCGGCGTTGCACGCTCAGCGCGCGCCGATGCGCGCCCACGAGCACGCCGAGACCGGTGGCGTCGATCATCTCCAGCTTGGAGAGATCCAGGATCAGGTCGCCTTCCCCGGAGTCGAGCGCCTTGTGCAGCCGCTCGCGCACCCCGGCCGACGTGCCGGCGTCGAGCCGGGCGCCGATCCGCACCACCTGGGCACTCGGATTGCCCCGGACGCGCATGCCACCTCCTCAGTCACGCACGCAGCGTAGTCGAACCCCTGCGTAAAGCGTCTGCCGTGGTTTCCCCGGCGTTATTCCACTACCCACGAATCGGGAGTAACACGACAGCGTGCACCAGGAACTCTCCGTCACCCGTCGGGCGCGCCGTCACCGTGCCCCCCACGGCGGCCAGCCGCTCACTCATGCCGACCAGCCCGCTTCCCAGGTCAGCGGTCTGCCGCCGCTCGACACCGTCGTTGCGGACGCGCAGCTCCGCCTCCCGGTCGGTGAAGCGGATCGTGACGTCGCAGAAGCTCGCGGAGCTGTGCTTGAGTACGTTGGTCGCCGCCTCGCGCACCACATAGGCGAACACCGGCGCCACCCCGGCGGGCAGTTCGCGATAGGGCAGGCGAACCTCACAGCGGACCCCGGCCGCTTCGAGCACTCCCTTCACGCTATTCAGCTCGGCGGACAAGTCAAGCTCGCGGTAGCCGCGCACGGCCTGGCGCAGCTCCTTGAGTGCCTTCCTGGTCAGCGTGTTGACCTCGGACATCTCGGCCTTGGCCGCCGCCGCGTCGGCGTCGGAGAGCCGTACGGCCAGCTCGGTCTTGACGGCGATCGCCGAGAGCTGGTGCCCGACGAGGTCGTGCAGGTCCCTGGCCAGGCGCAGCCGCTCCTCGGCCACGGCCAGCCGCGCGTGCGCCGCACGCCCCTCATGAGCCTGTACGGCCAGCGTCCAGATCCACATGACGACCCGATTGGACGGCGGCAGCAGCACGCAGAGGAAGGCGTTGAAGGCGACGATGTAGACGAGTTTCCCGGGGTTCCCCGATGCGGTCCAAGCGCTCGTCCCCGTCAGTAAGGTCAGCGCGCCGAGCCCGGTCGAGACCACGAACGTCGCGGCCGTCATGGCGACGGCCCGGCGCCTCGGGATCTCGAGCGTGGCGATCGACAACCACGTCGGGATCGTGATCCCCCATCCGAACGGCTCGGCCCCGCCCACGACCGCCGCGACAACGGCGAGAACCGCCGACACCACCACCTCTCTGGTGGGGTGACGGCGGTCCAGAAACGCCCGCAGCATGCGCAGCAGCACCCAGGTCAGAACGAGCGTCACGATCGCCGCGGGCACGACACGCCACCAGTTGAGCATCCCCCTGTCATAGGTGACCACCGTCGCCACCGTGACGAGCGCCCACATCATGAAGACGAAGCCGACCAGCATCGTCCAGGTGGCGCGCCGCATCCGCTGGATCGGGTCCATCTACCGGGCGCGCACGACGTCGCCGAGTTTCAGCCGGGCGCCGGTGCGCAGCACGGCCCGCTCGTAGACCTTGGCGCCGAAGGCCAGCACCGCGACCACGCCCAGCACCATCGCCGCCATGGAGGCGCCCATCTGCCACAGCGGCACCTCGGTCCCGGCCATCCGCACCGGCATGATCATCGAGGAGAACGGCGGCACGTACGACAGGACCGTGGCCAGCGTGCCCGTGGGGTTGTTGACGGTGAAGATGGCGACGAAGTACGTGGCCATCATGATCATGGTCAGCGGGGTGAGCACGTTGTTGACCTCCTCCTGGCGCGAGACCAGCGAGGCGAGCGCGGCCGACAGCGTGGCGAAGAAGGCGTACCCGAGCACGAACCACACCAGCACCCCGGCCACCAGACCCCCGATGCCGGGCGGGAAGTCGGAGGCCACGCCCGAGGCGGTCGCCGCCCCCAGGCCGACCACGACGACCGTGCCCAGGTTGATGAGGCCGATCACGCCCAGCCCGATGATCTTCCCGCCGAGCAGTTGCCACGGCCTCAGCGTGGAGAGCAGGATCTCCACGATCCTGCTGCCCTTCTCCTCCACCACGCCCATGGCGACCATGATGGTCTGCCCGAAGAGCATCATGAACAGCACGATGACCAGCACCCAGGCGATCCCGGCGCGCGCCGACTCGTAACGGGTGTCGGCGCCCACCGACTCCATCTGCAGCGGCGGGATCGCCAGGCCGGCGGCGCCGAGCTTCGCCTCCCTGTTGACGCTCTGCATGATCACGCCGAGCTGGGAGTCGATCTCGCCGTCCGTGATCACCTTGGTGCCGTTGACCAGCACCGCGTCCACGTCGCCCGCCAGCACGGCCTTCTTGGCCGCGGCCTCGTCGGGGAAGGAGCGCCAGGTGAACTCGGTGTCCGGCACGGCCGTCCGCAGCGGCAGCGGCTGGGAGTTGACGGTGCCGAGCGTGTAGGAGTCGGGGCCGCCCATGAACTTCGGGGCGAAGGCGAGCACGGCCGTCAGCAGGGCCGTGATGAGCAGGCCGATGACGAACGCCCGCGTCCTGACCTGCGTGACGACTTCTCTGCGGGCGACCAGCATCAGTCCGTTCACGCCACGGCCTCCTTGAAGATCTCGGTGAGGGTCGGTTGCTCGACCCCGAAGTGCTCGACGTGCCCCGCCTTCATGGCGCGGCGCAGGATCTCCTGGTCGTCGCCGTCCTCGGTGCGCAGGACGTGCCTGTCGCCGGTGACGGTGACCGTGCCGGGCAGCCCGTCCGCCCAGCCGGGCGCCGGGTCGCGCACGACCACGCGCAGCGCGTTGCCCTCGGCGGCGCGCAGGTCGGCGACCGTGCCGGAGGCGACCATCCGGCCGGCCGAGACGATGCCGACGGAGTCGCACAGCCGCTCGACCAGTTCGAGCTGGTGGCTGGAGAAGATCACCGGCACGCCGCCCCTGCAGCGCTCCTGCAGCACCGTGGCCAGCGCGTCCACCGCGATGGGGTCGAGGCCGGAGAACGGCTCGTCCAGGACCAGCACCTCGGGATCGTGCACCAGGGCCACGGCGAGCTGCACGCGCTGCTGGTTGCCCAGCGACAGCGCCTGCACCGCGTCTGCCCTGCGCTCGGTCAGCCCGAGCCGCTCCAGCAGGTCGTCGGTGGATTTCTTGGCCGCCGCGGCGCTCAGCCCGTGCAGGCGGCCGAAGTACTCGATCTGCTCGGCGACCCGCATCTTCTGGTAAAGCCCGCGCTCCTCCGGCATGTAGCCGAAACGCTGCCTGGCGGCGGGGCCCAACGGGCTGCCCTGCCAGCTCACCGACCCGGAGTCGGGCTGGAGCACACCCATGACGATGCGCATGGTGGTCGTCTTGCCGGCGCCGTTCGCGCCGACGAACCCGAACATCTCCCCCGGCTGTACGGCGAAGCTGACTCCGTCCAGGGCGACCTTCCCGCCAGGGGCGTCGGGGCCGCCCGCGAAGCGCTTGCGCAGCTCGCTGATCTCGAGCATCAGGTCCTCTCCTTCGTCATGAGTCCATGGTGTCTTTCATGGCATTCGTCCGGCCAGTCGCCGAAATCACGGGCCCGGCATGCGTCGCGCGTCCGTTCTTGATGACTTTTGTCATCGGCGCCTCCCGAGGAGCCCCGGGCCTCATGCGCGGCGAGGGAGTCAATAGGGTGAGAGCATGACGCGCGCCGACAAGGACAAGCCGGTCGTCCTATCCCGCATCTACACACGCACCGGCGACGACGGCACCACGACGCTGAGCGACATGAGCCGGACCTCGAAGACCGATCCCCGGCTGGCGGCCTACGCCGACGTGGAGGAGGCCAACGCCCACCTGGGGGTCGCGCTCTCCCACGGCACGCTTCCCGCCGAGCTCGTGAAGGTCCTGGTCAGGGTGCAGAACGAGATGTTCGATCTGGGGGCCGATCTGGCCACGCCGGTGGTCGGCAACCCGGAGTTCCCGCCGCTGCGGGTCGAGCAGTCCTACATCGACCGGCTGGAGGAGCAGTGCGACCACTTCAACGCCGGCCTCAAGCCGCTGCGTAGCTTCATCCTGCCCGGCGGCGACCCGGCCACGGCCGCGCTCCACGTGGCCCGGGTCACGGTCCGCAGGGCCGAGCGTTCGACCTGGGCGGCCCTGGACGTCCACGACGACATGAACGAGCTGACCGCGAAATACCTCAACCGGCTCTCAGACCTGCTCTTCATCGCCTGCCGGGTCGCCCACGCGGGCGAGGAGATCCTCTGGAAGCCCGGCGGCACCCGCTAAGCCACGTCGAGATATGCGCTGGGCGGCGCCGACTCCAGCCACGCCAGGAACCCGGTCAGCGCATCGGCGCTCATCGCGATCGACAACCCCCGCGTGCTTCCGCCGAAGTCCACGGCGTAGAGCCCGCCGTCTATCTCACGCCGGGCGGAAACGACGAGGCCGCGCCTCGCGATAGCGTGGCGCGGCCTCAGTCGGACGCCCATGAGCGGGATCCAGTGGAGCTCCCCGTCGGCGTAGCGGGCCACCCCGCTCTGCCATCCGCGCTCGCCCACCCGCAGGCGACAGGGTACGCTCCCCCGTGATCTGGCCAGCACGATGCCGCGCAGGACCACGAGGGCAGCCAGTAGCAGTACGAAAGTCACAACCGTTACCACTAGGCTGCCCCCCTGAGCCAGCTTGCATCACCAATGAGAAACCCGCCCGCCGGCCCGCGCCTGTGGTTGCGGCGGTCCGCTTGGCGGATTTCTTATTGGTATTAAACCTCTTCGCCTGCCGCGCGCAGCCGAGCCCTGGCACGTTTGGCCTCGATTGCCGCGTCGGCGTCTTCCTGATTGGCCTCGATCGAGGCCTGAGCCCGGTCGAGTGCATCACGGGCGGCGGCGACGTCGACCTCGGAACCGAGCTCGGCCACCTCGGCGAGCACGGACACCTCGTCGTCGGCGACGGAGATGAAGCCCCCGTGCACCGCCGCCGCGAGATCGCCCTCGCCCTCCCGCTTGATGCGCAGCACGCCGCCCTCGACGAGGACGCCGAGCACAGGTGCGTGTTGCGGCATAATACCGATCTCGCCGTCCACGGTCTTGGCAATCACCATGTCGGCCTCGCCCGACCAGATCTCACGCTCGGGTGAGACAACCCCTACGCGTAGCTTCGCCACTTGTGTAGGTTCCTTTCCGATCAGGTGATGGCGCGGCCCGCGACGGCCGCGCCATCACCGTGGGCGACTTAGCGGCGCTCGAGTTCCTTGGCCTTGGCCACGGCCTGCTCGATGCCACCGACCATGAAGAACGCCTGCTCGGGCAGGTGGTCGTACTCACCCGCGCACAGGCCCTTGAAGGAGGCGATGGTCTCGTCCAGCGGGACGGTCTCGCCCGGCTGGCCGGTGAACGCCTCGGCGGCGTACATCGGGTGCGACAGGAACCGCTCGATACGGCGGGCCCGCTGCACGGTGACCTTGTCCTCTTCGGACAGCTCGTCGATACCGAGGATCGCGATGATGTCCTGGAGCTCGCGGTACTTCTGCAGGATCCGCTTGGTCTCCTGGGCCACCCGGTAGTGCTCCTCGCCCACGATCTGCGGGTCGAGGATCCGGGAGGAGGAGTCGAGCGGGTCCACCGCGGGGTAGATGCCCTTCTCCGAGATCGGCCGCGAGAGCACGGTCTGCGCGTCGAGGTGCGCGAACGCGTTGTGCGGGGCCGGGTCGGTGATGTCGTCGGCGGGCACGTAGATCGCCTGCATGGAGGTGATCGAGTGACCGCGCGTCGAGGTGATGCGCTCCTGGAGCACACCCATCTCGTCGGCCAGCGTCGGCTGGTAACCCACCGCGGACGGCATACGGCCGAGCAGCGTGGAGACCTCGGAACCGGCCTGCGTGAAGCGGAAGATGTTGTCGATGAACAGCAGCACGTCCTGCTTCTGCACATCGCGGAAGTACTCCGCCATGGTCAGCGCCGACAGCGCGACCCGCAGCCGGGTGCCCGGCGGCTCGTCCATCTGGCCGAAGACGAGCGCGGTGTCCTTGAGGACGTCCGCCTCCTCCATCTCCAGCCAGAGGTCGTTGCCCTCACGGGTGCGCTCGCCCACACCGGCGAAGCACGAGGTGCCACCGAAGTTACGGGCGACACGGCGGATCATCTCCTGGATGAGCACCGTCTTGCCCACGCCGGCGCCGCCGAACAGGCCGATCTTCCCACCCTGCACGTACGGGGTGAGCAGGTCGATGACCTTGATGCCCGTGACGAGCATCTCGGTGCGCGACTCGAGCTGGTCGAAGGGCGGCGACGGCCGGTGGATGCCCCACCGCTCCTCGATCTTGAGCGACGCGGTCGGCACGTCGAGCGTCTCGCCCAGCGCGCTCCACACGTGGCCCTTGACGACGTCGCCGACCGGCACCGAGATCGGGGCGCCGGTGTCGAGCACGGCCTGGCCGCGGACCATGCCGTCGGTGGGCTGCATGGAGATGGCCCGGACCAGGTTGTCGCCCAGGTGCTGGGCGACCTCCAGGGTCAGGGTCTTGGTCTCGCCGCCGAGGGTGACCTCGACCTTGAGCGCGTTATAGATGTCGGGCATCGCGTCGACGGGGAACTCCGCGTCGACGACGGCGCCGGTGACGCGGGCCACGCGGCCCGTACCGGCCGCCGCAGCCTCTACGTTTTCAACAGCCTCTGCAGTCATTTCACTCTTTCCCCGCTGCGGCGTCAGCGAGCGCGTTGGCGCCACCGACGATCTCGCTGATTTCCTGGGTGATCTCAGCCTGGCGAGCCTGGTTCATCTCCTGGGTGAGCAACCGCATCAGCTCGTTGGCGTTGTCCGTCGCCGACTTCATCGCGCGCCGCCGCGCGGCCTCCTCGGAGGCCGCCGACTGCAGCAACGCGGTGAAGATGCGCGATTCCACATAACGCGGAAGCAGCGTCTCCAGCACGTCGGCAGCGGTCGGCTCGAACTCGAAGTAGGGCGGGATCACGGTGGACTCCGTCGCCACGGTCTCCTCGACCTCGAGCGGCAGAACCCGCTTGACCACGACGTTCTGCGTCAGCATCGAGACGAACTCGGTCGAGACGATGTGGATCTCGTCGATCCCGTTCTCGTCCTTGAACGACTCGATCAGCGTGCCCGCGATCTCCTTGGCGTCGGCGTAGGACGGCTTCCTGGAGAAGCCGACCCAGTCGCCGCCCATCTCCCGCTGGCGGAAGGTGTGCCAGGTGACGCCCTTGCGCCCGGAGACGAACGGAACCACGTCCATGCCGCGGCTCTCCAGCAGCCCGCGCAGGGCCTCGGCCTCACGCAGCACGTTGGCGTTGAAACCGCCGCAGAACCCGCTGTCGCTGGTGACGATGAGGACGCCCGCCCTGGCGGGGTTCTCCTTCGCCACGGTCAGCGGATGGTCGACGCTGGCCGCGTTGCTGACGACGCCGGTGACGGCGCGAGTGATCTCGCGCTCGTACGGCAGCGCCGCCTGCATCCGCTGCTGCGCCTTCACGATCCGTGAAGAGGCGATGAGCTCCTGGGCGCGCGTGATCTTCGCGGTCGACTTGACCGAGTTGATCCGCCGCCGCAGCAGCCTTAGCTGGGCACCCATGGGCTACTTCCCCGTAGCCGGACGGACGACCTTCTTGATCTTCTCCTGGCCGACCTCTTCGGCCTCCAGCGGAGCGACCGGCTCGTCCTTGACGAGCAGCTCACCCGAGGAGGTGGTGAAGCCCTTCTTGAACTCCGTGATGGCGTCCTTGAGGGTGGTCACCGCGTCGTCGGACAGGTCGTTGGTCTCGCGGATGCTGTCGAAGACACCCTTGTGCGAGGCCTGCAGGAAATCGAGGAACTCCGACTCGAAGCGGCGGATGTCCTCGGTCGGCACCTCGTCGAGCTCACCGGTGGTGCCGGCCCACACCGACACGACCTGCTTCTCGACGGGGAACGGAGAGTACTGCGGCTGCTTGAGCAGCTCGACCAGGCGCTGGCCGCGCTCGAGCTGGGCGCGGGAGGCCGCGTCCAGGTCGGAGGCGAACGACGCGAACGCCTCCAGGTCGCGGTACTGCGACAGCGACAGCTTCAGCGTGCCCGCGACCTTCCGCATCGCCTTGACCTGCGCCGAGCCACCGACTCGGGAGACCGAGATACCGACGTTGATCGCCGGACGGACACCCGCGTTGAACAGGTCGGTCTCAAGGAAGCACTGGCCGTCGGTGATGGAGATGACGTTGGTCGGGATGAACGCCGAGACGTCGTTGCCCTTGGTCTCGATGATCGGCAGGCCCGTCATCGAGCCGCCGCCCATCTCCTTGGACAGCCTCGCGCAGCGCTCCAAGAGCCTGGAGTGGAGGTAGAAGACGTCGCCGGGGAAGGCCTCGCGGCCCGGCGGGCGACGCAGCAGCAGGGACACCGCGCGGTAGGCGTCGGCCTGCTTGGTCAGGTCGTCGAAGATGATCAGAACGTGCTTGCCCTGGTACATCCAGTGCTGGCCGATGGCCGAACCGGTGTAGGGGGCGAGGTACTTGTAGCCGGCCGGGTCGGAGGCGGGAGCGGCGACGATGGTGGTGTACTCCAGCGCGCCGGCCTCCTCCAGCCGAGCCTTGACCTGCGCGATCGTCGAGCCCTTCTGGCCTACCGCGACGTAGACGCAGCGGACCTGCTTCTCGGGGTCGCCCGAGGCCCAGTTTTCGCGCTGGTTGAGAATCGTGTCCACGGCGATCGCGGTCTTGCCGGTGCCACGGTCACCGATGATCAGCTGGCGCTGGCCGCGGCCGATCGGCGTCATGGCGTCGATCGCCTTGATGCCGGTCTGCAGCGGCTGCTTCACCGGCTGCCGCTGGACGACCGAGGGGGCCTGGAGTTCGAGGGCACGCGTGCCCTCGGACTCGATGGCGCCCTTGCCGTCGAGCGGAACACCGAGCGGGTCGACCACGCGGCCGAGGAAGTTGTCGCCGACGGGCACGGACAGGACCTCGCCCGTCCTGCGGACCGTCTGGCCTTCCTCGATCTTGCTGAAGTCGCCCAGGACAACGACACCGATCTCGCGGGTGTCGAGGTTAAGTGCCAGGCCGCGCGTGCCGTCCTCGAACTCGAGCAGTTCGTTCGCCATCGCCGAGGGAAGGCCGGAGACATGGGCAATGCCGTCGCCGGCGTCGACGACGGTCCCGATCTCCTCGCGCGCGGCGCCTTCCGGTTCGTACGCCTGGACGAAGCGCTCAAGCGCGTCCCGGATCTCGTCCGGCCGGATCGTAAGCTCCGCCATCTCTACTCTGTCTCCCTATTCGCCTAGCCGGCCAACCGGCGGCGGACTTCTTCGATTCGTCCCACAATGGTGCTGTCGATGATCTCGTCGCCGATGCGGACCGAGAACCCACCGATCACCCGCTTGTCCACCTCGACGTTCAGGTGCACGTCACGGCCGTATGAAGCGCGCAGCCACGCCGCCAGGCGCTCCTGCTGCGCGTCGGACAGCTCGACCGCGGTGCGCACCACCGCGACGAGGCGCTGGCGCTGCTCGGCTACGAGCTGGCCGACACCCTCAAGACCTGCCTCCAGGCTACGCCCACGTGGGTGTGCCACGACCTGCGTGACCAGGCGCAGGCTGGTCGGCGCGACCTTGTCGCCGAGCAGGTCGCGCAGCAACTGCCGCTTGCCCGACTCGGGCGCCGCCGCGTCGGACAGCGCGCGGCGCAGATCGGGGTTGGCGGCGACGATGCGGCCGAAGCGGAAGAGCTCGTCATCGACCTCGTCGAGCCTGGACTGGCTCTCCGCCTCCGCGGACGCGGCGACGACGCCGAGCCGTTCGAGCACGTCGGGCAGGTCACCGGCGCGCGACCACCGCGCCGAGACCGCAGCCTCGACGGTGGAGATCGTCGAGGCGCTGACCTTCCCCTCGAGCAGCGCGCGCACGGTGGCCGCCTTCTGCTCCCCGGGCCTGGCCGGGTCGGACAGGGCCCGGCGCAGGCCGTGCTCCCGATCGAGCAGGTCCGCGACCGCGAACAGCTCGTCGGAGAGCGTGCCGAGCTCGGCACTGCCGGCGACCGCGTTGAACCGCTCCTCGACCGTAGCCAGGGACGTCCTGCTCAAGCCCCTCATCGTTCACTCACCCGCTCGCTGCGGGGGGTTCGCCCACGCATCAGCGCACCGCCTGCGCGTTGCTGGTCTCCAGCTCGTCGAGGAACCGGTCGACGATGCGGCTCTGCCGGACCTCGTCCTCGAGAGACTCGCCGACGATGCGGCCGGCCAGCTCGGTCGACAGTCGGCCGATCTCCGTGCGGAGCTGGGAGAAGGCCGCCTGACGGTCGGCCTCGATCTGCGCGTGCGCGGCCTCGACGAGGCGGCGGGCCTCGGCCTGCGCCTCTTCACGGAGCTCGGCCTTGATCTGCGCGGCCTGCTCGCGGGCCTCCTCGCGCAGGCGGGCGGCGTCGCGACGGGCCTCTTCGAGTTGCTGCTGGTACTTGCGCTGCAGCTCCTGCGCCTCGGCCTGGGCCTCCTCGGCCCTCTTGATGCCGCCCTCGATCGCGTTGGTCCGCTCGGCCAGCGTCTTCTGGATACGCGGGACGAGAATCTTGCCGACGACGACGAGAACGACGAGGAACGAGAAGATACCGACGACGAGCTCGTACGTGTGCGGCATGAGGGGGTTGGCCCCTTCCTCCGCCGCAAGGAGCGTAGCTGCCTTGATCATGGTTGCAGCCTTTCGTCAGTGAGGATGATCAAGCGGTCTAGATGCCCGAGAAGATGAACGGCGCGACGAGACCGAGCAGGGCCAGGGCCTCGGTGAGGACGAAGCCCAGGAGCATGTTCTGACGGATCAGCCCGTACGCCTCCGGCTGGCGGGCGATGGCCTGCACGCCCTGACCGAAGATGATGCCGACGCCGATGCCGGGGCCGATGGCGGCGAGACCGTAACCGATGGCGGTGACGTTGCCGGAGACCTCAGCGAGAACGCTCATTACTGTTATTCCTTTACTGGACGGCCGGTGAATCGGTGTTTTCACCGGTCATGGATATTCCGGTATGTGGTTCTCAGTGATCCGCGTGCAGCGAGTTGCCGATGTACATCGAGGCCAGCATCGCGAACAGGAATGCCTGCAAGAACTGGATGAACATCTCGAAGGCGGTGAAGATGATCGTCATGATCACGCCGACGACGCCCACGCCCGCGCCGAGCGGGGTCAGCTTCTCGAACAGGAACCAGAAGCCCACCATGCTGAAGAAGGCCAGCAGCATGTGGCCGGCGAACATGTTCGCGAAGAGTCGGACCGCGTGCGTGAAGGGGGCGATGATCAGGTTGGACAGGAACTCGATCGGCGCCAGGAGCACGTAGATGAACTTCGGCAACCCCGGCGGGAACATCATGTTCTTGAAGTAGCCGATCGGGCCCTGGTGCTTCATACCCAGGTAGATCTTGAGCACGTAGATCGAGATCGCCAGCACCATCGGGAAGGCGATGTGCGAGGCCACCGGGAACTGGATCACCGGGATGACACCCATGAGGTTCCAGACCAGGACCAGGAAGAACAGGGTGAGCAGCAGGCCCATCCACCGGTCGGCGTCCTTGCCCAGGAAGGGCCGGGCGACCTGGTCGCGGACGAACATGTAGCCGTACTCGACGACGTTCTGGACACCCCTCGGCACGACCTTCGGGTTGCCGAAGGCCGCCCAGCAGACGCCGATCACGAGAATCGAGCTGAGCATCGCGAGGAGAACCGGCTTGGTGAACCAGTCGACCCCCGGGATGATCGGGGTGAAAGCATTGAACAGACTGTCAGGCGATGGCGCCTGGAACTGATCAGCGGGAGCTAGGGCCGTCAGCGCACTCACGCGGCGTTCCCTTCATCAACGTCGTAGTGTGGATCACAGGGGTTTCCCTCAGCGAAGCCTTCGCGAGTCAGCGAGAGAACTTCCGGTAGGCCAGGTAGCCGGCGAGCACCAGCCCAAGGACGATGCCTATGGGAAAGAACGCGGACATGTCCAGCCACCGGTCCAGCAACCACCCGAGACCGCCGTAGATGGCCATCCCTGCAAGCAGATAGCTGGGGACTGACCACATGGCGTCGGCGAAGTCGCGACCGTCTTCTTCCGGTCGGCGTTCCTGTGCGCTCATCGCGGCCCCGACGATAGCAGGCAAATGGAGGACTAGTCATATCGGGCCCCGTCACGCGCCGGCCTCATGAGTCTCCCTTTCCGGGGACCTTGGCCTCGGGGTCGACGTAAAGCAGCTTGGTCTTCATGAAGGCGCGGACCTCGAAACCCGTCCACACGAGCGTGCACACCACCACTGACCAGGCGAAAGCTTGGGTGTTCCAGGCCGTGGTGTCGCGGAAGGCGGACAGCACGACCATGATGGCCACGACCTTGACGAGGTAGCTCACCATCGCCGCGATCGCCATCATCTGCGGGGAGACGCGGGCGGCGTAGGAGACCGCCACGACGCTGATGCTGAAGAAAACTCCGACGAGCACGGTGCCGAGGGCCGCGCCGAGCGCCCCTTGACCACCGGCGAGCAGCAGCGCCAGGACGACGGCGACCACCCCGACCCCGAGGGTCGGAATCGCGGCACTTTTGAGTACGCGCACGTCGTTGGCCTGCATCAGTGCTCCATCAGCATGTTGTCAAGCGAGCGTTTGCTACCTCCAGAAGCAGTGCATCTGGAGTCCCTGCTCGTGAAAGATATCACAAGCTCACGGAAGACCGCTTTTACCTGCCGTTTCTAGTTCGCGATCAAGAACGGCTCGGAAAGGCGGGAATGACCGGTTTGCCATCGGCCGTCGCACGGTCGTTCGGAGAGCCGTCGGCAGGCGGCCTCGGCCCTCTGACCTCGGTGTCCGGGCGGATGGGCGGCATCGGCCCCGTGGGCGGCCCGTCGTCGTCGTCGGACCGGCCCCCGCGCGAGTGCGCCCCGCCCCTGCCCCGCCAGCGCGGCAGGGCCATCAGCACCAGAACCGCCAGCGCGAGCAGGATGACCACGGGGAACAGCAGGACCGGCACGCCGACCGTGGACATCCCCACGATGCCGAAGGCGAACAGGAACGCCCACGCGTACAGGATGAGCACGGTTCTGCGATGGGAGTGGCCGATGTCCATCAGCCGGTGGTGCAGGTGGCCGCGGTCGGGCGCGAACGGCGACAGGCCGCGCGAGGTGCGCCGCACCACGGCCGTGATCAGGTCGACCAGCGGCAGGACCAGCACCGCGGCCGGCAGCAGCAGCGGCAGCAGCACCGGGACCTTGTTCATCCCCTCGATGATCCCGGGGTCGACCGGCGTCACGGTGACGATGGAGGAGGCGAGCACGAGCCCGATCAGCATCGCGCCCGTGTCGCCCATGAAGATCTTCGCCGGGTGGAAGTTGTGGGGCAGGAAGCCCAGGCAGGTGCCGATGAGGATGGCGACGATGGCGGCCGTGACGGTGATGCGCCCGGTGCTGATGTTGTCGGCGAGGAAGATCGAGTAGGCCCATGTGGCCATGCTGGCGATGCAGACGATGCCGGCCGCCAGGCCGTCGAGCCCGTCGACGAAGTTGACCGCGTTGATGGTCACGACCACGACCAGGATCGTGATGACCGTGCTCAAGGTGTAGTCGAGGCTGGTGGAGCCGCCCCAGTCTTGGGGCAGCGGGAGGTAGAGCAGCCGCAGGTCGTAGAAGACCAGCACGCCGGCCGCCGCGATCTGCCCGCCGAGCTTGATGAAGGCGTCCATGCCCCACCAGTCGTCGAGGAACCCGGTCAGCGTGATGAGCCCGCCCGCCAGGATCAGCGCGGTCACCGCGTTGCTCTCGGACTCCGCCAGCGCCTTGCCCGTGTGGGTGAGCTGATTGGCGACCAGCAGGCCCACGACGAGCCCGCCGTACATCGCAAGACCGCCCAGCCTGGGCGTTGGCGTGGTGTGCACATCCCGTTCGCGAACCTCGGGCATGGCGCCGATGCGGATGGCGAAGCGGCGCACGAGCGGGACCAGCAGATAGGTCACCGCCGCCGAGATGAGCGCCATGAAGAGGTATTCGCGCACGGACCTAGTTTCCCGGATGCTCCGGCCCACTGTGACCGGAAAACGACACAGACCAGTTTAATATTCGCTGAGATATGGCCGATGTATGGCCAGAAGCGCTGAAACTCTTTCCCGAACCTCCTGCGCACTCCCCGGATCGCGCACCGCCCGGGTCACGAGCGTGCCAACTTCCTCGAGATCCTGGGGCCCCATCCCCTGGGTGGTCACGCAGGGCGTGCCGACGCGGATGCCCGAGGTGGTCGTCGCGGGCTCGGGATCGTACGGGATCACGTTCCGGTTCAGCGTGATCCCTGCGGCGGCGCATCTCTGCTCCGCCTCGGCCCCCGACACCTCCACGCCGCGCAGGTCGATCAGCGCCAGGTGGGTGTCCGTGCCGCCGGACACCGCCCGCATCCCGTCCACGGCCAGCGCCCCCGCCAGCGCCTGCGCGTTGGCGACCACCCGCCTGGTGTAGTCGCGGAACTCCGGCCGCGCCGCCTCCGCGAACGCCACCGCCTTGGCCGCCACCACGTGCATCAGCGGCCCACCCTGGATGAACGGGAACACCGCCCTGTCGATCTTCTTGGCCAGCTCCCCCGTGCACAGGATGGCCCCGCCGCGCGGGCCGCGCAGCGCCTTGTGGGTGGTGAGCGTCACGACGTCCGCGTACGGCACCGCCGACGGGATCGCGCCGCCCGCCATCAGCCCGATCGTGTGCGCCACGTCGGCCATCAGCCACGCCCCCACCTCGTCGGCGATGCCGCGGAAGACCGCGAAGTCGATCAGCCTCGGATACGCGGTGGCGCCGCACACGATGAGTTTCGGCTGGTGCCGCAGGGCCAGGTCGCGCACCTCGTCGTAGTCGATGAGTTCGGTGTCGCGACGCACTCCGTACGACACGACGTCGAACCATCTTCCGGAAAAGTTCACCTTGGAGCCGTGGGTGAGGTGGCCGCCGTGCGAAAGCGCCATGGCCAGCATGGTGTCGCCGGGCTGGAGGAGCGCGGCGTAGGCGGCCAGGTTGGCCGAGGCGCCCGAGTGGGGCTGGACGTTGGCGTGCTCGGCCCCGAACAGCCCCTTGGCCCGGTCGATCGCCAGGCGTTCGGCCCGGTCCACGACCTCGCAACCGCCGTAGTAGCGCCTGCCCGGGTAGCCCTCGGCGTACTTGTTGGTGAGGGTGGAGCCCAGGGCCGCCATGACGGCGGGCGAGGTGAAGTTCTCGCTCGCGATCAGCTGGATCCCGCCGCGTACGCGGTCGAGCTCGTCCAGCAGGATCTGCGCGAGCTCGGGATCCTGCTTCTGCAGCTGCCCGAAGTCCGGGCCGTAGTAGGGTTGTACACCCATTTCCCCACTGTACGACCTGATGTCCGTTTTCACCCAGGCGGCTAGCGCTTAGTCCGGGATATCTCAGAACGCATGGGGAGCATTGGCCGTGGTCCTGACCCAGCGCGGGGTGTCGGCCGCCTCGTCGCTGATCGCGGTCAGGACCGAGTGGCGGTAGGCGGCCAGCCTGTTGCGCCATTCGCGGATGTCCTCGACATAGCGCTCGCCGACCGGGGCGTCCCACGTCTGCGGGCTCATGGCCAGGCCGTACGCCTTGTCAAGGGCCGTTCTGAGGCCCTCCAGGTGGGGCAGGACGGTGTTCCAGGCGGTTACCAGGCGTTGGTAGTCGGGATTGAACTCCCAGGCTCTGGGAGGGTTCTGGAGGGCGTCCTCGGCGCTTGCCGGGGGTTTCTCCTCCGCGGTCTTGGGGGTGGGGGCCGGGGGGTCGACGAACATCAGGCGCTCCTCTCCGGCGTGCCGGGGTCTACGTCGTTCCCGAGGGCCCGATCGCCCTCACCTGACCGGATCTCCACCGAGGGCATCTCCATGGGCTTGATGTCGCGGACACCGTCGATGAACATGCGCAGGGATTCCGGGTCAACGGGGCCGACCTTGCGAATCACAACATCCCCATCGACCTGCACGGCCCCATAGGCCGCCGTCCCATCTGCGGCCGTCCCGTCGGCGATCGGTCCGTTTAGGGTCGCCCCATCGTTGGTGATCGGTTCGCCGGCGATCGGCCCGGCGACGGGCGGCCCATAGGCCGCCGTTCCGTTGGTGATCGGATCGTTGAACCCACTGGCGCCGTGGGCCGCATTCGTCCCGTTGGTCGCTTCCGCTCCGTAACCCGCATCGGCCGTCGTCGTGGTGGGCGGCGCGTCGGCTCCGGCTCCGGTGGGCAGCGTGGCCGAGGGGTTGGTGGGCGGGACCGCGAACGGCTTGCCCTGGTCTCCCGCACCCTGATTACCGTCGTTCACCGGCAGGTCCGGCCTCGGCCCCAAACCGCCCGGCCTGGTGTCCTTCCCATCCGGAACGGTGTCCTTGCCGGTGCCCGTGTCCCCTCCATCCGGAGTCGTGTCCCTACCGGTGCCCGCGTCTCTACCGTCCGGAGTCGTGTCCTTGCCGGTGCCTGCGTCTCTACCGGTGCCCGCGTCCCTTCCGTCCGGAGTCGTGTCTTTGCCCGTGCCCGTGTCCTTGTCGGTGCCGGTGTCCCTGGTGTCTGGGACCGTGTCCTTGTCGCCTGGGGTGCGGTCCGTGCCGGAGTCGCAACCGTTTCCTTCGCCCGCTGTGGAGGCCGCGTTGTCGGATGGTGTGGTCGCGCTCCCGCCGTCGTCGGGGGCGGGGGCCGGCGGGATGGCCGTCGCGTCGCCACCCGTGCTCGGCCTTCCGGGGTTGATCGAGCCCACATCGCCGTCGGGGCTGAGGTCGCGTTCGGTCCACGCCCCCTGGCCGTACTCGCCGTTGACGTTGGCGGTGGAGGGGCTGTCGGCGGGCATTTTCGGCATGTCCGCCGGTTTTACGTCGTCGGTGTTCCCGAGCAGGTCCTCCAGTTGATCGGCGGTCGGCGGGTCGATGGGCACCTGCAGGACCTTGACCCCGTCCACGACCACGATCTGCGGTTTCGTCGGGTCCTTCTGGTCGCCGACCGGGGTGTCGCCGACCGGGATGTCGACCGTACCGCCGTCGTTCTCGGCGCCCCGGTCGCGCCTGCTGTCGAGATCGTCGTCCTTGGGCTGATCGACCGGCTGATCCGAGGGCCGATCACCGGTCTCACAATCCCCACCCGTACCGATGTCCTTTCCGGTGTCCGTGTCCTTGCCGGTCCCGGTGTCCTTGGCGTCGTCGCAGTCCTTCCCACCGGAGTCCGCCTCGGCCCCGTCGCCGGTCTCGGGCTTGTCGCCCTTGGAGGGGGGTTCCTGTGGTGTCTTCGGCTCATCGCCCTTGGACGGCGGCTCATCGGCACGTGGATTGTCGTACCGGTCCCGCTCCCCGCGCACGTCGTCCTTAGGCTCGTCCCCCTTGGAAGGGGGCTCATCCCGCGTTTTGGGTTCATCACCCTTGGACGGCGGCTCCTCCGCCTTGGCGGGCGGCTCATCGCGCGTCTTCGGCTCATCACCCTTGGACGGCGGCTCATCGGCACGTGGATTGTCGTACCGGTTCCGTCCCCCGCCTGCCTCGTCCTTGGGCCCGTCGACGGCCTCGGCGCCGTCGGGCGCCTCGACGCGCTTCTCCAGGGTCTCCAGCCGCACGTTGACGTCGCGAACCATCACGTCGACGGCGTCGGCCACCTGAGCGGGCCGGTGGGTGGTCTGGGTGGACACCCCGGCACGGCTCATGGCGGCCCTGACCCGGTCCTCGACCGTGCGCATCTGCGCGGCGGCGTGTTTCACCTCGGTCAACAGGTCACGGACCAGCTTGGGATCCATGCCGTCGAACTTGCCCATCGGCCACTCCCCGGACGTCTCGCAGGCTCCGGGCCTCACCGTAATCTCGGCCGGGCGCGATGGCAGCCGGAATAAGCAGCGGGTATACCTCAGTCTTCGGTGGCGACGTAGCCGATGATGCCGCGCAGCTTCTCCACCGGGATCGCCCCGCGGCGCAGCAGCCGCGGCACGGCCGAGGTGAGGTCGAGGATGGAGGAGGGCGTGTTGTCGGTGGTTTTGCCGGCGTCGAGGTAGACCTCGACCGAGTCGCCGAGCTGCTCTTCGGCCTCTGCGGCCGTGACGGCGGCGGGGGCGCCGGAGCGGTTGGCGCTGGAGACGGCCATGGGGCCGGTCTCCTTGAGCAGGTCGAGGGCGACCGGATGGAGCGGCATGCGCACGGCCACCGTGCCCTTGGTGTCGCCGAGGTCCCAGGAAAGGGCCCTGTTGGCCTTGCAGATGAGCGTGAGCGGCCCCGGCCAGAAGGCGTCTATCAGGTCCTGCCCATAGGGCCCGAGGTCGTCTATGAGCGCTGTGGCGGCTCTGACGGTGCCCACGAGCACGGGCGGCGGCATGTCGCGGCCCCGGCCCTTGGCGTCGAGCAGCGCGGTGACCGCCGAGGCGGTGAAGGCGTCGGCGCCGATGCCGTACACGGTGTCGGTCGGCAGCACCACGAGTTCGCCGCGGCGTACGGCGGATGCGGCCTGTGTCAGGCCCTCGGTCCGCTGCTCGAGGTCGGAGCAGTCAAAGCGTCTTCCCACGGTGTCGTTGCCTCGGCGGCGAGCGGCGCTCTCGAGGCCGCCTCCTTCCTCGTGATCGGGCCGCTTGGTGCCCCCTCTGTCTGGAGAGGGCCGGGCGGCTCCGTGTGAATCCTAGTCCTGGCCCAGCCTGGCCGTGACGAAGCGGTCCCTTCTGGTGAGGTCCTGGCGAAGACGCACGTCGCGCCAGCCGTTGTCCTCGGGGAAGGTCAGGTAGACGGCCCTGCCCTGCTCGTCGGCGTGCTCGACGGCGACCCAGCCGCCGGGGCGCAGCAGCCGGCGAGCGGTGCGCTCGACCGCGCGCACCTCGCCGAGCCCGTCGTCGCCCGAGCCGAACAGCGCCCTTGAGGGGTCGTAGTCGCGTACCTCGGGATCGCGCGGGATCGCGCCTGGCGGGATGTAGGGCGGGTTGGAAATGACCAGGTCGACCTTGCCGTTGAGCTCGGGCAGCGCCTCGGCGAGGTCTTCGGGGTGCAGGTGGGTGCGGCCCTGGCCGAGCTCGGAGATGTTGCGCTTGGCCCACGTGTACGCCTCGGGATCGACCTCCACGGCGTGCACCTCGGCCAGCGCCACTTCCTGGGCGATCGACAGCGCGATCGCGCCGGATCCGGTGCCGAGGTCGACGACGAGCGGGGCGTTGACGTCCATCTCGCGCAGTGTCTCGATGGCCCATCCGGCCACCACCTCGGTCTCGGGCCGCGGCACGAACACGCCGGGCCCGACCACGAGTTCCAGGTAGCGGAAGTAGGCGTGCCCGGTGATGTGCTGCAGCGGCTCACGGGACTCGCGGCGGGCGACACCCTCCCAGAACAGCGCGTCGAAGTCGGCGTCCTTGACGGTGTGGAGCTCGCTCCTGCGCACGCCGTGGACGAATGCCGCGATCTCCTCCGCGTCGGTGCGGGGGGACGGCACACCTGCCTCGGCCAGCCGGGCGGTGGCGAGGGCGATCTCGTCCAGCAGAAATGTCATGAGTGTTGTGCGAGCTTCTCCGCCATCTCGGCGTCTATGAGGGCCTGGGTGACGGCGTTGAGCTCGCCGTCGAGAACCTGGTCGAGGTTGTACGCCTTGAAGCCGACCCGGTGGTCGGAGATGCGGTTTTCCGGGAAGTTGTAGGTGCGGACGCGCTCGGAGCGGTCGACGGTGCGGACCTGCGACTTGCGTTCGGCCTGCGCCGCCGCCTCGGCCTCCTCCTGGGCGAGGGACAGCAGCCGGGCGCGCAGGATGCGAAGGGCCGACTCCTTGTTCTGGAGCTGGCTCTTCTCGTTCTGGCAGGAGACGACCACGCCGGTGGGCAGGTGGGTGATGCGCACCGCCGAGTCGGTGGTGTTGACGCTCTGGCCGCCGGGGCCGCTGGAGCGGTAGACGTCGATGCGCAGGTCGTTGGCGTCGACCTGGACGTCGACCTCCTCCGCCTCCGGGTAGACGAGCACGCCCGCGGCGCTGGTGTGGATGCGGCCCTGGGACTCGGTGACGGGCACCCGCTGCACGCGGTGGACGCCGCCTTCGTACTTGAGCCTGGACCACACGCCCTCGTCGCCCTTGGCCCTGATGCCGACCGTGACGTCCTTGTAGCCGCCGAGGTCGGAGGGCTGGCTGTCGATGACCTCGGCCTTCCAGCCGATCCGCTCGGCGTAGCGGAGGTACATGCGCAGCAGGTCGCCCGCGAACAGCGCGGACTCCTCGCCGCCCTCGCCCGCCTTGATCTCCATGATGATGTCCTTGTCATCGTTGGGATCACGCGGGATGAGCAGATGTCGGAGCTTGTCCTCCAGCTCGGGGATGCGCTCTTCGAGCTGGGCGGCCTCGGCCGCGAACGTTTCGTCCTCGCCCGCCAGCTCCTTGGCGGCGCTCAGGTCGTCGCGGACCGTGCCGAGCTCGCGGTAGGTGCCGACGATCGGCGTGAGCTGGGAGTAGCGCCTGCCAAGAGCGCGGGCCTTGCCCTGGTCGGCGTGCACGGCGGGGTCGGCGAGCTGCGACTCCAGCTCGGAATACTCCTTGAGCAACTCGTCGAGGTTCACCGTGGGTCCTTACTCGTGGAAATCGGCCTGCCAGCGAGAAACCTGCTCATCAGCCTTACCCGGTCAGAGCCGTGGCGGCGGCCGGTTTTGCGGATTTCTCATCGTTCACCAACAACGCCGACCCGGCGCACCAGCGTGCGTCCGGGCCGGCGTCGGTGAAGCTACTTGCCCGTGGCCTTCTTGCCGAAGCGCTTCTCGAAGCGGGCCACCCGGCCGCCGGTGTCGAGGATCTTCTGCTTGCCGGTGTAGAACGGGTGGCAGGCAGAGCACACGTCGGCGTGGATCACGCCGTTCTTGGCGGTGCTGCGGGTGGTGAAGGTGTTACCGCACGAGCAGGTGACCTGGGTCACGTGGTACTCGGGGTGGATGTCGGGCTTCATCGCTGTCCTTTCGGGTGCGGCCGCCGGGTCGCCTTCACGCGTGGCGTGAACCGGAACCGCATAAATGGTCGGCTACCAGTGTGCCAGATCGTGCAACCATCCCAGGCCATCTGGCATTCCCGACAATCTTCGTGACGGCCTCGCTCCAGCCACATCAGGCTCCAAGCGCATCAACCACAACTCCCCGAAGGACGAGCATGATGGTATTCGTGGACGTCAGATAGGTCAGCGCCCCAGATACGTCAGCACCGCCAGCACCCGCCGATGGTCCTCGGGCGCGGGCCCGAGGGCCAGCTTGGCGAAGATCCCGGAGATGTGCTTCTCCACCGCGCCCTCGGTGACGACCAGTTTGGCGGCGATCGCGGTGTTGGAACGGCCCTCGGCCATGAGGGCCAGCACCTCCCGCTCGCGCGGCGAGAGCGAGTCGAGCGGGGCGCCGCGCCGCTGGCGGCTGAGCAGTTGCACGACGACCTCGGGGTCGATGACCGTGCCGCCCGCCGCCACCTGCCGCACCGCCTCAAGGAATTCGGCCACGTCGGCCACCCGCTCCTTCAGCAGGTAGCCGACGGCCTTGCCGATCAGGTCGCCCGCGTAGCGCTCCTCGACGTACTGCGACAGCACCAGGATCGGGAAGCCGGGCCTGGCCTCGCGGACCCGCAGCGCCGCCCGCAGGCCCTCGTCGGTGTGGGTCGGCGGCATGCGGACGTCCACGATCGCCAGGTCGGGCTCGTGCTCCCGCACCGCGGCGACCAGCGAGGGCCCGTCTGACACCGCCGCGACCGTCTCGATGCCGCCGTCGGCGAGGAGCCGGGCGAGCCCCTCGCGCAGAAGTACGGAGTCCTCGGCGATGACCACGCGCATGGCCACCATGACTACCATTCGCAGGGCAACTCCGCACGCACGATCGTAGGGCCGCCCACGGGGCTGTGCAGGACGAGCACGCCGTCGATGGTGGCCGCCCTGTCGGCCAGCCCCGCCAGGCCCCCTCCCGGGCTGACGACGGCGCCGCCGATGCCGTTGTCCCACACGTCCACGACCACGCCGCGATGATCCCTGATCACCGTGACCGACGCCTCGGTGGCGCCGGAGTGCTTGGCCATGTTGGCCAGCGTCTCGGCGACGATGAAGTACGCGATGCTCTCCACGGCGGCGGGCGGGCGTTCCTCCAGTTCCACGGCCACGTCCACCCGGATGGGCGCCCGCGCGGCCAGCCCCGACAGTGCCGCGTCGAGCCCTCGGTCGCTCAGGATGGCCGGATGGATGCCCCTGGCCAGGTTGCGCAGCTCGGCGATGGCCGCCTTGGTGCCCGCGTGCGCCTGGGCGATGAGCGTCCTGACCGTCTCCGGCTCGCTGTCGAACTTGGCCTGCGCCCGTCCCAGATCGACCGCCACCGACAGCAGCCGCTGCTGGGCGCCGTCGTGCAGGTCGCGCTCGATCCTGCGCCGCTCGGCCTCGGCCGCGTCGATCCCCCGCGCGCGACTGGCCCGCAGCCGCTCCTCCTCGCTGCCGCCGAGCAGCAGCATCGCCAGGGTCCCGTGCAGCCAGGCCATCCCCCTGGCGAAGTACGCGGTCAGGATCAGCAGCGCGACCCCGGCCGCCGACAACGCCCAGGCGCCCGCCCAGTTGTCGACGATCAGCTCGGAGCGCAGGCCCGCGCCCTCCTTCATGGCGAGCAGCGCGGGCTGCGGGAGCAGCATCGCCGTGGCCGTCCACAACCCGAACGACATCGCCGTCTCGACCAGCCCCAGCGGCAGCAGCATCAGCAGGTAGCCCAGGTCTTTCCAGGTGGCGGGATCGGACAGCAGCCACTGGATGTGCCGTCCCAGCCCTCGCTGCGGACGCTCACGGTAGGGGTCGGCGATCCTGATCCCGAACGCCGCCCCCAGCAGCCGCCGCTCCAGCATCGCCCCGCCGCGCCACATCAGCACGGTCGCCATCCCCAGCGGCACGCCCACCCAGACGACCGCCAGCGCCAGCGACAGCGGCACCGCCATGGACAGCACGACGAACCAGCCGATCCCCACCCCTGCGCTGACCAGCAAGTACGGCACAGCCCGCCAGGTCATCGGATCGACCAGGACCCCCAAGGGCCCCTTCGGCCCCCAGGGGACGCGCTCTTTCAACGCCACCGAATCCATGCCCACAGCGTGCACTCGTCCGGGAGAAGTGTGAATGCGGCAGGCCCGCCGTCACGGGGTGGGGCTAACCCCCGGCCCCCGAACGCGGAAAGGGGCGGCGGGGACGAACCCCACCACCCCTGTCACCTCAGCCCCGCTAGTCGCGGTCGTTGCTCACCGTGGTCTTCTGGACCTGCAGGAGGAACTCGGCGTTGGACTTGGTCTCCTTCATCTTCTCCAGGAGCAGTTCCAGCGCCTGCTGCATGTCGAGCGCGTGCAGCACCCGGCGCAGCTTCCAGACGATCTGGAGCTCTTCCTTGGCCATGAGGATCTCTTCCTTGCGCGTGCCCGACGCGTCGACGTCGACCGCGGGGAAGATCCGCTTGTCGGCCAGGGAGCGGTTGAGCTTGAGCTCCATGTTGCCGGTGCCCTTGAACTCCTCGAAGATGACCTCGTCCATCTTCGACCCGGTCTCGACCAGGGCCGTGGCGAGGATCGTCAGCGAGCCGCCGTTCTCGATGTTGCGGGCCGCGCCGAAGAAGCGCTTGGGCGGGTAGAGCGCCGTGGAGTCGACACCACCCGACAGGATGCGCCCGGACGCCGGGGCCGCCAGGTTGTAGGCGCGGCCGAGGCGGGTGATCGAGTCGAGCAGGACGACCACGTCGTGGCCCAGCTCCACCAGGCGCTTGGCCCGCTCGATGGCGAGTTCGGCGACCGTGGTGTGGTCTTCCGCGGGACGGTCGAAGGTCGAGTGGATGACCTCGCCCTTGACCGACCGCTGCATGTCGGTGACCTCTTCAGGCCGCTCGTCCACGAGCACGACCATCAGGTGGCACTCGGGGTTGTTGCGGGTGATCGCGTTGGCGATCGACTGCAGCACCATCGTCTTGCCGGCCTTGGGCGGCGAGACGATCAGGCCGCGCTGGCCCTTGCCGATCGGCGAGACGAGGTCGATGATGCGCGTGGTGAGGATGTTGTGCTCGGTCTCCAGGCGCAGGCGCTCCTGCGGGTAGAGCGGCGTCAGCTTGTTGAAGTCGGGCCTGTTGCGGGCCTGCTCCGGGTCCATGCCGTTGACGGTGTCGAGGCGGACCAGGGCGTTGAACTTCTCGCGCCGCTCGCCGTCGCGAGGCTGCCTGACGGCGCCGGTGATGACGTCGCCCTTGCGCAGGCCGTTGCGGCGGATCTGGGCCAGCGAGACGTAGACGTCGTTGCTGCCCGGCAGGTAGCCGCTGGTCCTGACGAACGCGTAGTTGTCGAGGATGTCGAGGATGCCGGCGATCGGGATGAGCACGTCGTCGTCGCCGATGACGGGCTCGCCGCCCTCGAAGCGGTCGCGGCCACGGCCGCGGTTGCGCTCCCTGAAGCGGCCCCTGCGACCGCGGCCCCGCTCGTCGTCGTCGCCACCGCCGCGCTGGTCACCCCGCTGGTCGCCGCGCTGGTCACGCTGGTCACCCCGGCCGCCCGCGTCGGCGACCCGCTCACGCTGGTCGCCCCGCTGGTCGGCACGACCGCCGTCGCGGCCGCCCTCGCCGCGGTCACCGCCGCTGCGGTCGCCACGGTCACTACGGTCGCCACGGTCACCGCGGTCACTACGGTCACCGCGGTCACTACGGTCGCCGCGCTCACGGCGCTCGCCGCGGCTGCGGCGCTCGCGACGGCTCTCGCCGCGCTCGGCCCGCGTCTCGCCCTGCCCGCTCTCGACGGGCTGGCTGTGCTGCTGCTCCACGACCGGCTCGACCGGCGCGGCGGCCGCGGCGGGCTCGGGCGCGGCGACCACGGGCTCGGCCGGCTGCGCGGCGGGCTGCTGCGGAGCAGGGTCCTCTACGGTCTTGGCACGGGAACGTTCCCTGCGCGTACGGGTGGGCCGCTCGGCCGCGGGAGCCGTCTCGGCCGCGGCCGGCGCCGCCTCTGCCACGGGCGCGGACGCCGAAGCGCCGTCGCCGGGACCGCCACCCTGCTTCTCCTGGATGGCCGCGATGAGCTGGCTCTTCCGCATGCGCCCGGTCCCGCTGATGCCCAGCTCCGCTGCGATCTTCTGCAGCTCGGGCAGCACCTTGGCGGACAGGCCGGTGCCGGAGCGACGCGCACGCGGCTTGGCCGGAGCGCGAGTGGGGGTGTCGCCGGACGCCGGCTCAGCGCCTGAAGCGTCGGAGAGGAGTTCGGTGGTGTCGCTCAACTAAAAGGTCCTTCCCAGGGGTCGGGCGCCGGTTTTGTTCTGCCGGGCGTCCCGGAGGTGCTTGCGATCCGGCGGGACAGACCGGGTCGGGGTGCACTTTGCGATCTTCGGCTGTCGCTGGAGACGGCCGCCACTCTCTTGGCTAGGGGCTCGTCCACGCCGCCAAATGGGCGCTTGGCGCGTGACTGACACCCCCGAGATTGCTGTCGCCAACCAGATGATTCGAACGCGCAGGTCCCCGTCGTCGCCGCCTCGCGTTGGGCCAACCGGGTGTGGGCCAACCGGAGGCAACGGATTCCGGGGAGACAGCCGCGCTGCCCACGCCTCGCGACGTGAAGCATGATGCAGCAGCGATGTATGGCTGACAAGCACGCACCCACCAAGGGGGCATCTGGTGCGGCTATCAGCCTAACATCACCAGCGCACACGGCTATTCCCTGAAGGTCTTAAGAGGCATCAGCGTGTCTCGGGGAACTGAACGTTCGCACCAACCGGGTCGACGTCCATTTGCTGGATGTGCCAGTCATTACCCACTTCTGGCGCGATCAAATCCTGCGTATCCGATGTCGAAAACGCAAGAACCGTGGGACCCGCTCCCGAAACGACGGCGGGCACGCCCACTGCACGGAGCCGTTCTACCAGATCCGCGCTTTCCCGCATGGCAGGCGCGCGGTAGTGCTGGTGAAGCCGATCTTCTGTGGCGGCGAGCAAAAGCCTCGTCTCGGGCCGTTGGGTCAGCGCGGCAATCAGCAACGCGGCCCGGCCGGCGTTGAAGGAGGCGTCCTTGTGGGGCACGTCCTTCGGCAGAAGCCCCCGCGCGGTCTCCGTGGCCAGTCGTGTCGAAGGAACGACGACGACGGGGCGGACCCGTTCGTCGGGACTCAGCTTCAGCATATGCGGTGCTCCCGCATGGTCTGACCAGGCCACGGTCAATCCTCCGGCCAGACAGGGGGCCACGTTGTCGGGGTGGCCCTCCATCTCGGTGGCCAGCGCGAACACCGCGTCGTCGGAGAGCTCGCCGCCGGCCAGGGCACGGGCGGCCAGGATGCCCGCGCAGACGGCCGCGGAGGACGACCCGAGGCCGCGGGCGTGCGGGATCCTGTTGAGGCAGCGCAGGCGGATCCCCGCGGGCTGCGGGGCTCCCATACGGTCGAACGTCGCGCGCATCGCGCGGACGATCAGATGCCCCTCGCCGAGATCGACCTCTCCGGCCGCCTCGCCCTCCACCGTGACGACGACGCCGGGCTCCCCCGTCAGCGCGGCCTCGACCTCGTCATACAGGCTCAGTGCCAGCCCCAGCGCGTCGAACCCCGGCCCGA
Organism: Nonomuraea purpurea; assembly: GCF_042650645.1. Taxonomy (NCBI): domain Bacteria; kingdom Bacillati; phylum Actinomycetota; class Actinomycetes; order Streptosporangiales; family Streptosporangiaceae; genus Nonomuraea; species Nonomuraea purpurea. Next base: position 175,976 of record NZ_JBHSBI010000017.1, on the reverse strand, counting down.
GGTTCGCCGACGTGGCCGGCACGCGTATCTCAACGCTCTTCATTCATCACGTTTCCTCCCCGTGCCCCCGTTTGCGTGTGCCCGTCAGGCGAGGTTGAGCGCCGCCGCGGCCGCGTGGACGTCGATGGGGATCACGACCGGCGCGGGCGCGCCGGAGATCGCCCAGTCGGGGTCCTTGAGGCCGTTGCCCGTGACCGTGCAGACGACGCGCTGACCTGGCTCGATCAGGCCCTGCGCGTGGGCCTGCAGCAGGCCCGCGACGCTGGCCGCCGAGGCGAGCTCCACGAACACGCCCTCTTCCTGCGCCAGCAGCTTGTACGCCGCCGCGATCTGCCGGTCGGTGACCGACTGGATGGCCCCGCCCGACTCGTCGCGGGCCGCCGTGGCCAGCGACCAGGAGGCCGGGTTGCCGATGCGGATGGCGGTGGCGATCGTGTGCGGATGCAGGACGGGCGCCCCCTGGACGATCGGCGCCGCCCCGCTGGCCTGGAAGCCGAACATGCGCGGCCGCCTGGTCGATACGCCGTCGGCGCAATATTCCTTGTAGCCCATCCAGTAGGCCGAGATGTTGCCCGCGTTGCCCACCGGGATGCAGTGGATGTCGGGCGCGTCGCCCAGCGTGTCGACGATCTCGAACGCGGCGGTCTTCTGCCCCTGCAACCTGAACGGGTTGACGGAGTTGACCAGCGCGATCGGATAGTTGGACGACAACTTGCGGGTCATCTCCAGGCAGTCGTCGAACGACCCCTCGACCTGCAGCAGCGTGGCCCCGTGAACCAGCGCCTGGGCGAGCTTGCCCATGGCGATCTTCCCCCGTGGCACCAGCACGGCGCAGGTCAGCCCGGCGCGGACGGCGTAGGCCGCCGCCGAGGCCGAGGTGTTGCCGGTGGAGGCGCAGATGACCGCCTTGGCCCCCTCCTCGACCGCCTTGCTGATGGCCATCGTCATCCCGCGGTCCTTGAAGCTGCCCGTCGGGTTGGCCCCCTCGACCTTCAGGTAGACCTCGCACCCCGTCAGGGCCGAGACACGGCGCGCGGGCACCAGCGGCGTGCCGCCTTCGAGCAGCGTGATGACAGGTGTCTTCGGCGTGACGGGAAGACGCTCGCGGTACTCCTCGATGAGGCCGCGCCACGACCTGCTCATGATGACTCCCTACCTGCGGTGTTGGGCACAGAGTGTACGGGGTGCGGGAGACCCCCGCTGATCGGCGTCCACGGGTCGGACACGAGTCGGACTCTCCATTGGACAGGAGCACTATTCAGGAAATTCTCAGCATCTCCCGATAAGGTCTCGGCAGGGGGTCACGACTCATGAACGCGCGTCCTGCTCTGAGGCAGAACGACTATTCACCGGTAGCAGCGCCGCATCTGGGCGCCTGGTCACCCGCACTTTCCGTCAGCGTGGTCATACCCGCTCACGGCGGGCAGGACCGGCTCGACCTGACGCTCGCCGCGCTGGCCGCACAGACGTACCCGGACCATCTCATGGAGGTCGTCGTCGTCGACGACGGCAGCGAGCCGCCGATCCGGCTGCCGGAGATCCGGCCGGTCAACACCCGTGTCGTACGCGCAGGCGACGGCTGGGGCATCTCCAACGCCGTCAACACCGGCGCCAAGGCCGCCGACGGCGAGATCATCCAGCGGCTCGACTCCGACATGGTGGCCTGCCGCGAGCACATCGAGGCGCTGGCCCGTTGGCACCACGTGACGGACTACCTGGTCACGATCGGGATGAAGAAGTTCGTCGACGCGCCGCCCGTCACGCCGAACGAGGTCTACCGGGCCGGACACCTGGGAGAGCTGTTCGACCTGGACGCGGCCGTGCCGAGCTCCACCGAGGCGACGATCGCCAAGACCGACGGGCTGCGCAAGAGCCGCAATCCCTACCACGTGTGCACGGGGCCGACGTTCGCCCTGCCCAGAGAGATCTTCCACGCCGTGGGCGGCCTCGACCCGAACGTGGCGCGGGGCGAGGACACCGAGTTCTCCTACCGACTGGCCATGCACGGCGTGGTGTTCGTGCCCGACATGGACGCCCAGGCCGTGCACCTGGGGCTGCCCGCGCAGCGCCGCGACAAGGAGCGGGCCGTGCGGGCGGTGGAGCCCTACCTGGCACACCGGATCCCGCTGCGCAGGGACCTGCGCAAGGATCCGGGGCGGCGCTGGCTGGTGCCCTACGTCGAGATCGTCCTCGACGTCACCGACACCTCCGAGTCGGTGGTGCGGCAGGCCGTGGCGGCGGCGCTGGGCGGCAAGCTGCAGGACGTCGCGGTGACGCTGGTGGGGCCGTGGTCGCTGCTGGACTCCTCGCGGCGCTTCGCCCTGTCGGACCCCTGTTTCGAGCTGCGGCTGATGCGTGATCTGTTCGCGCACGACGAACGCATCCGCCTGATCGACGAGGCCGCGCCGACGCCCGCGCCCGCCCCGTTCCGCTACCGAGGCCCTGTGGACGTGGCGCTGCACCGGGTCACGCTGGAGCGCATGATCGAGTCGGTGCAGAAGGACCTGACGGGCGTCCTGGTGGTCGACCTGCCCGACGGGCGCACGGCCCGCCTCGAACGCACCTCCGCCCTCGGGCGCGCGGTGCTGCTCGCCGACCCGGGCGACGATCTCGACGAGATCATCGAAACCACCCATGGCGTGCGGCACGAGCCACCAGACCGCTTCTGGCCCGCGCCCCCGCCCAAGCAGCCGGAGCCCGTCACGATCCCGGCCCCGGTCACCGTCTCGGTGGAGCCGAACGAGCGGACGCTGCTGCGGCGGCTGAAGTCCGCCCTGCGCCCCAACTGAGCCGCGCCGCCCAGAACCGCACAGCGAGGCGGGCGGCCCCTTCTGGGTGCGTCAGCCGCGCAGGGGTTTGCGCAGGGCGCGTTTCATGGTCGAGGACAGCACCGCGCGCAGGCTCTGCTGGGCGCGGTTGGCGGCCGAGAGCTGGCGGCGCAGCGTGCCGATCTCGCGGCGGTACTCCACCGCCGACTTGCGCCAGCGGCCCGCCTCCTCCTTCCACTTGGCCGCCTGCGCGCGCAGCCGCTCGGCCTCCTTGGCCAGCCTGGCCGCCTCCGCCTGCGCCTCCATCCTGGCCCGGTACGCGCCACGCCGCCCGAGCGGCGGCGCCGCCTCCGTGGTGAAGCCGTAGGTCTCGGCCTCGACCCACGAGACCCCGGACACCGCGTCCACCACGTCGTCCACGTCCTCGTCGGGCGCGGCCACGATACGGGCCCTGGCCAGCGCCGACACGCGTTCCAGCCGGGCCGCCACGACGCCCTGGGACGACTCGTGGAGCAGCACGTTGACCAGGCCGAGCCCTTCGTCGCGGGCCAGGTCGAGCAGGCAGGCCAGGGTGTCCTCGCCGGGGATCCAGCCGGCGGGCAGGCGCAGGACGTACGGGACGGCGGGGTCGACGTCGTCCTCGGCCGACAGGCGCACCCGGCTCTCGTGCTGGTAGTGGCCCTGGACGAGCACCAGATCGAGGTCGGGGTCCTTGAGCGGGGCGCGCCGGTCGCGGGTGAGGGTGTCCCAGGGGCCGACGAGGAGCACGGAGACATCCGGCACGGTGCCGGCGAGCAGGGCGTCCACTGTGGCCCTGACCTCGTCGTACCCGGCGCTCCCGTCCACCACGGCCGTCACGTACGGCACCTTCCAGCGCCGCCCCGGATGCCCGCGCAGCCACCGGTAGGCGGGGATGCGGTCGGCCACGAACGCGTGGCTGACCCGGTCGATGGGCGCTTTGTCGCGCATGCGCATCGTGGGCCCGAGGTGGTAGGCACGGGCGGCGGGCTCGGGGACGAAGACCGCGCCCGCCTGGGCCAGCCGGTAGCCCATTTCGGTGTCCTGGCCGAGGATCAGTTCGTCGTCCATCGGCCCCGCCGCCTCGATCAGCCGGGCGTTGACCGAGGTCGCGCCGCCCACGTGCAGGCTGAACGGGCGTTGCGGGTTGTCGGTGAGCCCGTCGGTGCGCTCGACGAGGTCGACGATCCAGGCGTGCGGCTCGGCGGGCTCGAAGTGCGCTTCGAGGTCGTCGGGCAGTTCGCCGGGCGGCTCGACGTCGGTGAACCTGATGTAGCCGGTCACGACGAGGTACGGGGCGGCGTGGTGCCAGCGCATGTGGGCCTCGATCGCGCCCGGGGTGAGCACCACGTCGGAGTCGAGCCAGTGGATCACCTCGCCCGTGGCCTTCGCCAGCCCTGCGTTGCGGGCGTTCGCGCGGCCGGGCTGGGGGCAGACGATCAGGCGGGTGTCTTGTGGCCGGAGGTCCGGCAGGCGCAGCGGCGGGCTGCTGCCGTTGTCGACGACGATGACCTCGCTCAGCCCTGACGGGTACGTCTGCCGGGCCAGCCCTGCCAGGACCAGGTCGAGCTTGTCCTGGCCGCCGTAGGCGGGGATGACGACGCTGACCTTCAGTTCGGGGGTGAAGCCGGCCCGTGGGCCGAGGACGCGGTAGTCGTTGCCGCGCACGACGGACCCGGCCGGGTGCTGCCCTGTTCTCATGCGGCTTCCATCAGCAGGCTCGGGCGGAACCCCCGCCACTGGTTGGCGGCCACCTTGAGGAAGTGGGCGAGGGGAAGCTGCCAGGTGTGCTCGTCGCTGAGCCCTCTGCGCAGGACGTAGCCCAGGCCGTGCGTGCGGTAGACGCGTGCCCCCGCGCTCAGCGCCGCCTTCAGGAATTCCAGATCAACGGCTCTGGATAATCCAGGAAAGCCACCTATTTCGTGAAATTTCGCCCGGGAAACCATGATCGTCCCTCCGGCCACGTGATCGGCCCAGAGCTCACTCAGATAGTTCGCCCCACTCCCGAACGTCGTCCGCCTGATCGTGGCCCTCAACGGCTCCAGGTAGAAGAACTCGGCCGTCGTCCCCACCACGTCGGCCCCCATGTACGTCATGGCCATGAACAGGTCGGACAGATGGCGGGGGCCGTACCAGTCGTCGTCATCCCATTTGGCCACGTAGTCGCCGCTCGCCAGGCCCGCCAGCCGGGTCAGGACCTCGCCGAACGGCACCGACTCCTCGGCCTCGATGAATTTCACCGGAAGCGAACAGCTCTCGACCGCCTCACGCACCTCGTCGAACCGCACCCCGTGCAGGCCGAGCAGCACCTCGGCTTCGACGTCCCGCTGGCGTTCCATCTGGCTCAGCGCCGCGCCCACCAGTTTTGACCGTTTGCTCGACATCAGGATGCTGACCGACGGGGCGGCGACGGGGTGGGCCAGGCGGCGCAGGCGTACGCTGTGCTCCTCGCGCCGCAGGTCGGCCAGCGAGCGGGCGGTGCCGTCGGCGGCGTGGCCGAGCCACGCACGGTCGGTGAGCAGCGCCGCGAGCTCGCCCGGCACCCAGGGCGGCGCGCTCTGCGCCGTCAGCGGAACCCCGGCGGCGGCCAGTTCCATCAGCCCCGCCAGCGGCTCCTCCCGCGCGGGCCACTCGATCTCCAGGCCGCGCAGCGGACGTAGCACGGCCACGTCGGGGGCCCGGCCGTCGACGGCCCAGCCGCCGTCAGCCCAGTGCAGGCGGGCCAGCCCCTTCTCCGGCGAACGTACGAAGCCGATAGGGGTGACGGGCATGGGCTCCTCCGGCTGCGGGACTTCGGACGGCGCCTACCTTACGCCGCTTTTACCGGCTGATAGGCGGTTTCACAGGTCCGGCGTCCCAGGTAAAACCCGAGGAGACTCTCAGTCATCCTCCAGGAACCTATGGCACGGTAGTGGACGAAGTTTATTAAGGTGTCAACAATCCCCTTAAGCCCACGACAATCCCCCAAAGTCACCCGACGCCTCTGATGCCCGACAAGGCGTGAATCATGAAAGGTATGCGCGGATGCTCTCGCCCCGCCGACTGGCAGCGACCGCCGCAGCCCTCGCAGCTCTGACCCTCGGCGTGCTCGCGCTCCTCGTCGTCGCCGGGCTGATCACGCCCGGGGCGGCGGCGACCGCGACGGCCTTCCTGGTCACGTTCGCGGCCCTCGCGTACGTGACGGTCACCCTGCGACGCGTCGACGGCAAGGCGCACAGGATCGACCTGCGGATCAAGAAGCACGAAGCCGAGCTGGCCAAGACCACGGCCGCGCTCAGGACCATCGAGACACGGCTCGACCTGCTGGTGCGCGCCGTCGAGGAGTCCGCCGGCCGGCGCGCCGACGACCTCGGCGCGATCCTGGCCTCGCTCGGGGAGGACCGCGTGAACGCCATGGCGCGGGCACGAGAGGTGGAGGAGCTGCGCGCCGAGGTCCGCGCGCCGGCCAAGGACTCGGTGTGACCCGGGTCAGGCACAACGACTACGGGGTGCTGCGACCACCGGCGGTCGGCTCGTGGCGGCCCACGCTGCGGGTGTCCGTGGTCATCCCGGCCTACAACTGCGCGGACGCGCTGGAGCGCACGATTCCCGCGCTCGCGCGCCAGACCTACCCGGCCGAGCTCGTCGAAGTGATCGTCGCCGACGACGGCAGCCGGCCGCCGCTCCAGGCGCAGGGGGCGCGGGTCGTACGGGTGCCCGAGGGCTGGGGACGGGGCGCGGCCCGGCAGACCGGCCAGCTCGCGGCCACCGGGGACGTCGTCCACTGGCTCGACTCCGACATGATCCTGTCCGAGGACCACCTTGAGACGCACATGCGCTGGCACCACCTCATCGACTACGCGGTGGTGATCGGCGAGACGCGCTTCGTGGACGAGCCGGGCGAGGAGGGCGTCGTCTCGGAGTACACGCGCAAGACGCTGGAGTCGACCAGGCGGCTCAAGGACGCGGGCGCGGGGGCGTACCTGTTGCACACCGGCGCCTCCACCTCCGTGCGCGCCGAACTGCTGCGCGCGGCCGGCGGCGTGGACGTCTCCCTGAACATGGCCGAGGACACCGAGCTCGGATACCGCCTGCTCCAGGCGGGGGCGGTGTTCATCCCCGACCCCGAGGCCAGGGCGTGGCACGTCGGGCCCTCCACCGTGATGACGCGGGAGAAGGAGGTGCACCGGCACAACTGGTCCTACCTGGGTGACTTCATCCCCGATCTGCGCTGGTTGCGCAGCCATCCGCGGCGGAACTGGCGGGTGCCGTACGTGCGGGTCGTGGTGGCGGCGACCACGTACGAGCAGACGCGCGCCGGCGTGGACTCGGCGCTGGCGGGCACGCTCGCCGACGCTGCCGTCACGCTCGTCGGGCCGTGGGGCAAGCTGACCGGCGAGCGCCGGTCCAACCTGGACGACCCCATGCTCGACCTGCGGCTGCTGCACAATCTCTACGCGCATGAGCCCCGGGTCGCGTTCGCGGAGAGCGTACCCGCATCCGTCGCGCCCACCCCCTTCCAGCTCACCCTGCCCACCGGATGGGTCCTGGGCGCCGACACGCTCGCCAAGCTCGTGCGGCACGCCGACAAGGACCTGCTCGGGCTGGTCTCCATCGCCCTGGCCGAGGGTCCCGGCGGGGTCGAGGCCGCCCGGCTGGAGCGTACGTCCGCCTTCTCCCGCGCCGCCCTGCTGCGCGGCGCGGCCGATGACCTCGTGGACGAGATGTTCGGCTCGGAGTGGGTGAGCGGGGGCGAATACGGGTTCGCGAGGCCCGAGGAGGCCGAGCTGTTGGGTGGCGACCCCGCCAAATGGAGGGGGCTGGCCGGGGAGCGGCTCGGGGAGGTCAAGGAGCTGCGTGCCGAGGTGGCACAGTTGAAGGCCGAGGTCGAACGGCTGTCGGCCCCCTCCGACGCCGACGGCTCCGAGGACCGCCGTGGGCCGTTGAGCTCGTTGATCAGGCACCTGCGGAGCGCCGGATGATCAAGGAGCTGATGGCGGAGCTGCGCGGCGCTCCCGTGTTCTTCGCCGGAATGGACGACGTGAAGCCGTTCTCCGGGGCCGACGAGCGGGTCGTCGTCGATCTCGACCGCGACCTCATGGAGCCGCCCGCCGAGCCCGAGCAGGTGCGCGAAGTCCTCGTCCTGGCCAGGACACCGGCCGACCTGCGCAGGATCGCGACGCTCCACAAGCTGTTGCCCCAGGCCGAGCGGGTGGTGGTGGCCGTGCTCGACACGCCCGCCGCCCATCCGGCGCCCGTGCCCACGCCCACGCCCGCCCACCGGTGGCGGTCGCTGACCGATCTGCGGGTGTACCAGCCCAAGAACCGGGTCTGGGTGGTGGACGCCCGTTTCTCCGCCGCCACGCCCGCCGGCCGTACCGTCACCGCCACGGCCCGCGCCTTCGCGGGGCATCGCCTGGACGTGATCGCGGCGCCCGCGGCGGCGATCGCGGGCGTCGGCGCGGCGGCCTGGCGGCCCGGCGACCCGAACGCCACACCCGCCGAGGTGACGGGCCCCGTCCCCGAGCGGGTGGGGGCCCCCGGCAGCGATGTGGTCCTGCGAACCACGCCCATGAGCGTCACCGAGGACGGCGCCCCGGCCTGGGCGGGCGACCAGACGCCCATCGAGCGCCCCGCGCCGCAGGCGGCGACCTGGGAGCGCCTGGGCCGCCCGGGAATGGCCGGTTCGCCCTTGGCCGACCCCGACGTGCTGGCCGAGCCCTCCATGATCCCCCCGGTGGACGAACGCCTCGTGAACCCCCAGGGTTTCGTCACGACCCCCTCCCGCGGCATGGCCTCGCTGGCCGAGCGCGACGGCCGCTGGTCGGTGGTCCTGGACGGGAAGGTCGTGACGTCGTTCGCCGAGTCGGGTGGGGTGACCGACGCCGACGTGGCCAGGTTGCGGCAGATCCGCGGTGTGGAGGTGGACTGGCGCCACGCCCACAGCGGCCCGCTGGCGGCCGTGCGGGTGCTGGCGGGTCTGGCCGCCGCCGGGGTGCCGCTGGTGGCGGAGACGGTGCCGCGCTGGGCGGGCGCGCTCGGCGACGACCTCATCGAGCTCGTCCAGAAATATCCGGACCTGTCCGACGAACTCCGGCGGGAGGAACACAGCATCCGGCTGCGCCGCGCCGCGCTGCGCACCCACGGCGTGGCCGCGCGCTGGGAACAGCTCGGCGCGCCCGCCCCCGCTCCCCCGCTCACCTCGGTCCTGCTGGCCACCCGCCGCGCCGACATGGTGGCCTTCGCCCTCGACCAGGTCGCCAGGCAGCGCGACACGCGACTCGAAGTGATCCTCGCCCTGCACGGCGTCTCGAAGGACGACCCGGACGTGGCCGTGGCGATCAAGGCGTTCGAGCGGCCCCTGACGGTGTTCGAGGCCGACCCCAAGGCGATCTTCGGCGAGGTGCTGAACGCCGCCGCCACCAGGGCGTCGGGCTCGTTCCTGCTGAAGATGGACGACGACGACTGGTACGGCCCGGACTTCCTGTCCGATCTGCTCCTGGCGCACTCGTACTCGGGCGCCCAGGTGATCGGCACGGTGCCGGAGTTCGTCTACCTGGCCTCCATCGACGTCACCGTGCACCGCAGGCAGATCACCGAGCAGATCACCAGCTTCGTCGCCGGGGGCACGATCCTGGTGGAGCGGTCGGCGTTCCAGGCGGTGGGCGGGTTCAGGCCGCTGCGCCGCTCGGTGGACACGCAGTTCCAGGAGGCGCTGCAGGCGGCCGGCGGGCAGATCTACCGCACACACGGGCTCGGCTACATCCTGCGCAGAGGCCCGGCCGCCAACCACACCTGGCAGGAGCCGATCGGGACGTTCCTGCAACGCAACCGGCACCAGTGGCGCGGCTTCCGCCCGAACGCGCTCATGGCCATGGACGGGGGCCCGCGCCCATGACACCCATCCCGCGCATCCGGCGCAACGACTTCGGCGTCCTGACCCCGCCCGCCCTGGGCGCCTGGGAGCCCACGCTCACCGTCACGGTCGTCATCCCGGCCCACGACCGCCAGGAGACCCTGGACCTCACGCTGGCCGCCCTGTCGGCCCAGAGCTACCCCGAGCCCCTCATCGACGTCATCGTCGTGGACGACGGCAGCGCCACCCCGCTCCACCTGCCGGAGATCAGGCCCTCCAGAACGAAGCTGATCTCCAGCCCGCCGGGCGGCTGGGGCCGGGCGTGGGCCGTGCAGGCGGGCCTGGACGCGGCCATGGGCGAGGTCGTCTTCGTCCTGGACGCCGACATGGTGCCCCACAGGCAGCACGTGGAGGCCCAGCTCCGCTGGCACCACCTGGCCCCGTACGTGGTGGTCCTGGGCTGGATCGACTTCACCCCGGCGGGCGGCGACCTGCCGTCCCAGGAGCGGGTGTGCCAGGCATTGGCGGCGGGCGAGGAGGAGGGCCTGTTCGAGCTGTCCCCGCACCGCCACGACTGGGCCGAGCAGATCATCGCCGACCACGACGGCCTGCGCGGCGCGCCGAACTCCCTGGCCACCCGCATCCACGTCGGCGCCACGGCGTCCTACCCGGCCGAGCTGCTGCGTTCGATCGGCGGCATGGACACCTCGCTCGTGCTGGCGGAGGACACGGAGCTCGGCTACCGGCTCACGCAGGCGGGCGTGGTGTTCGTCCCCGACCCGCAGTCCAGGGCCTGGCACGTCGGCCTGCCGACGGCGATGCGCGACTTCACCGCGCTCAAGCGCTACAACGACCCCTACGTCGCCGACCGGGTCCCGTACCGCCGCTACCTGCGCACCGACCCCGGCCGCCAGTGGCTGGTGCCGTACGTGGACGCGGTGGTGCCCGCCACGGGCTCCTACGAGGACGTCAGGGCCACGGTCGACGGCCTGCTGGCCGGTTCGCTCCCCGACGTCAGGGTCACCGTCACCGGCCCCTGGGATTCGCTGACCTGCGACCGCCGCTCCCCGCTCGCCGACCCCGACCTCGACCTGCGGCTCATCCACGCGACCTTCGACAACGACCCGCGCGTCCACCTGACGGCCCCCGAGACGGGCACACCCCCGTTCCACCTGAGCGTCCCGCCGGGCTGGGTCCCGTCGCAGGACACCGTGGAACGCCTGGTGGCCCACATGGAGGAGCACGACGCCGGCGGCCTGCTCGTCGCGCTGGAGGAGAACGCGCAGGGCGTCGCCGTCGCCCGCCTGGACCGCACGGCGGCCCTGGCCAGGGTCGCGCTGGTGGCCACCCGGGACGACGACCCCGACGACCTCCTCGACGCCGTTTTCGGCCTGGAGTGGGTGGACGGCGAAAGCTGGGGCTTCAAGCGCCGCCCTGCCGTCTATCCGCCCCGCAAACGGCCCGTCCCGGAGATCGTCAAGCAGGCCGCCCAGCAGGAGCAGAAGATCGCTCTCTACCGCAAGCGCACGGCCGAGCTCCGCGCCGAGATCGCCCAGCTGCGCAAGGAGGCGGGCAAGAACGGCAGGGACGCCGCCCGCTGGCGGGAGAAGGCGGAGTCCTGGCGCAAGGAGGCGGTGCGGCTGGCCCGCACCCAGGACCGCACGGTGCTGAAGCGGGCCGTCCGCCGTGTCAGGGGCCTGGCCTTCCCCGGCAAATAGTTATTCGTCGCCCTCGACGCGCATCACACTGGCCACCGCGCGCACGTGGTCGAGCTCCCGCAGCCCCTCCATGGTCGCCGTCAGGGCGGCGTCGGTGGCCCGGTGGGTGACGATGACGAGCTGGGCGTCGTCGCCGCGCCCCTCCTGGCGCACCGTCTGGATCGAGACGTCGTGCTTGGAGAACAGCTCCGCCACCCGCGCCAGCACGCCCGGCTTGTCGGCCACGTCGAGCGCCACGTGGCAGCGCGTGACGGTCTCGCCCATGGGGTGGGCCACCAGGTCGGCGTAGGTCGACTCTTCTGGCCCGCGGGTGCCCGCCAGGCGGTTGCGGGCCACCGCGACCAGGTCGCCGAGCACGGCGGAGGCCGTGGGCGCCCCGCCCGCGCCCTTGCCGTAGAACATCAGCTCTCCGGCCGACTCGGCCTCCACGAAGACCGCGTTGTACGCCTCGCGCACCCCGGCCAGCGGATGGGACCTGGGGATCATCGCCGGGTGCACCCGCACCCCGAACGAGCGGCCGTCGTCCGCGCGGGCGCAGATGGCCAGCAGCTTGATGACGTAGCCCATCTCCTTGGCCGAGGCCACGTCGGTGGCGGTGATCTCGGTGATGCCCTCGCGGTGCACCTCGGCGGCCGTCACCCGGCTGTGGAAGGCGAGCCCGGCCAGGATGGCGGCCTTGGCGGCGGCGTCGAAGCCCTCGACGTCGGCCGTCGGGTCGGCCTCGGCGTAGCCGAGCGTCTGGGCCTCCTCCAGGGCGTCGGTGAAGGACGCGCCGGTGGAGTCCATCTTGTCGAGGATGTAGTTGGTGGTGCCGTTGACGATGCCCAGCACCCGTTTGACGTGGTCGCCGGCCAGCGACTCGCGCAGGGGGCGCAGCAGCGGGATGGCGCCGGCCACGCTGGCCTCGAAGTAGAGGTCGCCGTTGCCGTTGCGGGCGGCCTCGTGGAGGGTGCCGCCGTCCTCGGCCAGCAGGGCCTTGTTGGCGGTGACCACGGACTTGCCCTTGGACAGGGCCGAGACGATCAGCGTGCGGGCCGGCTCGATGCCGCCGATGACCTCGATCACGATGTCGACGTCGTCGCGGGTGACCAGCGCCTCGGCGTCGGTGGTCAGCAGGGCCGGGTCGATGTCGATGTCGCGCTTGCGGCCCAGGCGGCGCACCGCGACCCCGGCCAGCTCGAGCGGGGCCCCGATGCGGGCCGCCAGGTCGGCGGCCTGCTCGTGCATGAGCCTGATGACCTGCGAGCCGACGACGCCGCAGCCCAGAAGAGCCACTTTCAGCGGTTTCACACCTGCCCCCTCAGTAGGTCGTCCTCGGTCTCGCCCTGCACGATCACCCGCGACTTGCCGCCTGAGACGGCCACCACGGCGGGCTTGGGCAGGTAGTTGTAGTTGCTGGCCAGCGAGCGGCAGTAGGCGCCGGTCGCCGCCACGGCGATCAGGTCTCCCGGCGTGAGGTCGGCCGGCAGGTGGCAGTCGCGCACGATGATGTCGCCGCTCTCGCAGTGCTTGCCGACCAGACGGCTGAGCATGGGCGCGTCCTGGCTGACGCGGCTGGCCAGCGCGGCGGTGTAGTCGGCGCCGTAGAGGGCGGTGCGGACGTTGTCGCTCATGCCGCCGTCGATGCTGACGTAGGTGCGCAGGCCCTCGACGTCCTTGACGGTGCCGACCTGGTAGAGCGTGATGCCGCCTGGACCGACGATGGTGCGGCCCGGCTCGACGGTCAGGCGGGGCACGGGCAGGCCCGCGTCGGCGCAGACCTTGGTGACGATCTCGCGCAGGCCGTCGGCCAGCTCCTTGATGTCGGGCGCCTCGTCGCCCTCGACGTAGGCGATGCCGTAGCCGCCGCCGAGGTCGAGCTCGGGCAGCACCACGCCGTGCTCGTCCTTGATCTGCACGAGCAGCGTGGCCAGGCGCCTGGCGGCCGCCTCGAACCCGGCCGTGTCGACGATCTGGGACCCGATGTGGGAGTGCAGCCCGACGAGTTCGAGCTGCGGCAGCGCGAGGATGCGGTGGACGGCCTCGGCGGCGGCGCCGGAGTTGAGCGAGAGCCCGAACTTCTGGTCGTCGTGGGCCGTGGCGATGAACTCGTGGGTGTGGGCCTCGACCCCGGTGGTCACCCTGATCATCACCTTGGGCCGCTTGCCGTGCTGTTCGGCGAGGTAGCCGAGGCGGGCGATCTCGTCGAAGGAGTCGACCACGATGTGGCCGACGCCGGCTTCCAGGGCCTTGGTCAGCTCGGCGGCGGACTTGTTGTTGCCGTGCATCGTGACGCGCTCGGCGGGGAATCCGACGCTGAGCGCGACCGCGAGCTCGCCGCTGCTGGCCACGTCGAGCCCGAGGCCCTCGTCGCGCAGCCAGCGCACGAGCTCCTTGCACAGGAACGCCTTGCCGGCGTAGTGGACCTCGGAGCCGGCGAAGGCGGTGGCGTAGTCGCGCATGCGCGAGCGCACGTCGTCCTCGTCGAGGACGTAGAGCGGCGTGCCGTACTCGCGGGCCAGGTCGCGGACGTCCACGCCGCCGACCGTGAGCGCGCCGTCGGTCCGCGTCGACGTTCGGGGCCAGATCGCGGGGTTGATCCGGTTGAGGTCGGCGGGCGCCTGCGGCGGGCGCTCGTGGGGAAGCATCTCGGCATGCCGGTCCCCGGCGGGATGGGCGAATCGACTCACCTGATCGAGGCTATCGGAACAGCAAGTGAGCCATGACCCACTGCCCACGTATCGAGACGGGATCAAGCCGCAGAAGGGATATTTTTACGCTTTTTCACTGGTAGCCCGGATATTTTGCAATTCGTCACAGCCGATCCGGCCCTGCGATGATCCCGCCCACCGTCTCCGCCAGCCGCACCCGCGCCGTGTGCACCGGCCCCGGCGGCTCGTCCCCGACGGGCACGGCGGGCGCGTGCTCGTGGGCGTCGTGATAGGCCAGGGCCAGCCGCAGCAGGTACGCCTCCCAGCCCGGATCCCTGCTGCCCAGCCGCCCCGGCAGCTCCGCCAGCACCCTGAGCACCAGCCGGTCGCGGGGGTCGTCGAGCAGTTCGGGCCTGAACCCGGTGAGCGGCACCCGGAGCTGATCGGCCCACCGCCGCACGGCGCACGTGCGGGCGTGCGCGTACCTGACCACGAAGCCAGGGTTGTCCCACGTGCGGGGAAAGTCCGGCCACGCGGGCTCGGGGAGGTCGGGACGCGGCAGCGACTCCAGCAGCTCGCCCGGCTCGCGGACGATGATCCGCAGGAACCCGTTCGGCTCGGCCTCGACCCTGTCCACGCCCGGCAGGGCCGAGATCCGCTCGGCGAGCGGCTCGGGGGGCAGGCGCCGCCGCAGGGCCGCGGCGGAGACGTACACGGCCTCGCGCTCCCACGTCCCTTCGGGCGCCGGCGGCTCCCCCAGCGCCTCGGCCAGCTCCTCCAGCATGGGACGACCTTAGATGAGCGCGTGCGGCTCCGCCGAGCCGTACTCGACCAGTTGGGCCGCCCCGAGCAGCCAGCGGTCCTCGTCGCGCACCCGCACGTAGCCGAACCGGTCGGCCGAGAACACCTTGATCCCGTCGGTGCGGCACTGCCGCATGAGAACCTCGTCCCAGCCCTCGGTGAGGTCGGCGAAGCCCAGCTCGCGCAGCGCGTTGCGGCGGGCCAGCAGGGTGGCTCCGGTGATCTCCGGCACGTAGGAGTACTCGGCGTCCGGCTGCTTGAGCAGCGTGGTCTGCGGCTTGCGCAGGTGAGCGTAGTAGGCGGCCTTGCCGACGACGTCGGCGGTGCTGAACAGGAAGGCCCGCCGCAGGTCCGCCAGGTAGTGCGGGCCGTAGACGTCGCGCGGGTCCATGACCGCCACCAGGTCGGCCTCGCACAGGTCGATGCCGGCGCCCAGCATCGCGCCCTCGGTCATCGAGGGCTCCGGGCGGCGGTAGATGATCTCGACGTCCGGCAGCACGTCGCGGGCCCGCAGCTCGGTCTCCGGCGGCCCGATGACGATGAGCTGGTCCACGCCCGACTGCTTGGCCACCTGCGCCAGCCCGTGCTCCATCAGGAACGGGTCGCGGATCGGCAGCAGCACGGAGGTGTTGAGGGTGGCGCGGGCGCTGGGCAGCCCGATCGCCTCCAGCATCTCGTCGATGCGCTCGGTCATCGTGCCCATCTGGTAGGCCCGCCGCAGCGCCACGTGCGCCCGCCGCGAGTCGGCCTCGGTGCCGATGGGCGTGCCGCAGGCGGCGAGCTCGGCCAGCCGCCACTGAGGCGTGCCCGGCGGGCAGTCGGCCGCGGCGGCCCAGCGGTAGGAGGTCAGCACGTCCGGGTAGGACAGGTGATCGGGCAGGAGCTGGTTGAGCGAGAGCACCCGGTCGATGCGCCCGCTGGACAGCGGCAGCGGGTTGTGCACCCGGGGCTGGACCCCGAACTGCAGGCGCGGCCAGGCCACGGTCAGGTCGTTGGTGAAGCGGTGCTCGAACAGGTGGGCCGCCGCGGCGTAGTCGGACACCTCGCCCTGGGTGTGCCAGAAGACCGTGCGGATGCCGCGCTCGGCGCACCAGGCCAGCAGCGCCCGCAGCCCCTCGCCGGGCTCGCCGATGATCTCCTCGGCCCACGGCCCCCGCGTGACGGACTCGACGACGAGCAGGTGGGGCACCTCCAGCGGGAGCACCCTGGCGAAGTCGCGCGGCGTGAACCCGGTCGTCTGCCGCCACTCGTAGCGCAGCAGCGCCTCGGCGTGCGGGTCGGCGATCACCGCGGCCGTCAGGTGCGGACGGGTGTTGGGCCCCGTCGGCACCCGGAACGGCTTGAGCTTGAAGGAGGCGCCCTCGACCGTCCTGGTCGTGGTCGTGGCCTGGAAGGCCGCTCCCGGGCGCTCGTCCTTGGGCTTGGCGTTGGACGCGGGCGGCTTGCGTTTGGGCGCGACGGGCCGTTTGACGGGCTTGGCGGCGCCCTTGAGGCCCCTGGCGAGCCGGACGGGGTTGCTCTTGCCGCTCTTGATGGCGTCACCGAGCCGGTTCCAGCGGGCGACCTTGATCGACGACAGCTTCCAGTTGGCCACCTCGGCCTGGAAACGCTGCTCGGCCACGTCCTTGCGCAGCTTGTCGGCGGCGGCCTGCTCGGCGGCGAGCTGCTCCTCAGCCTCGCTCAGCTGCTCGGCCAGCGTCCTGACCTGCTCGGCGCTCTCCTCGGCCGCGGCCAGCTTGGCCTGGGCGGCGTCCAGCAGCCTGGCCAGCTCGGCGGCGCGCTCGGCCTGCGCGACCGCGTCCCGCAGCGCCCTTCGCGTGCTCTCCAGCTCTGTGGACAAAACCGACCACCTCTCCCTCAGCCCGGCAAAGGATACTCTTTGCGCAAGCGTCTGGAAGGGATGAGATCCGGTGCAGTTCAACGTCCGACCCTACGTCTGCGGCGCTCTCGGCCGGATCGACACCGCCGTGCTCGGCAAGCTGATGGCCGCCGGCCCCCGGGTCCGCCCGGCCCTCCAGTCGGCCGAGGCCGCGCTGTTCAGCTCGACGCCGCTGCCGCCCTACCACCGCTCAGGAGGGGCGTTCGCGTTCTCCTGGGGCGAGCGCAGGCCGACCGAGGCGGAAGACTGGATGACGGTCGCGGAGACCCACGAGACGCCCGGCCTGATCGGCGACGGCGAGCGGATCACGCTGCACACCGGCGCGCTCGGGCTCGTGGACGTCTACTACGTCCGCCACGGCGAGGCCGTCTACTTCTCCTCCCTCATCCAGCCCCTGCTCAGCCTGGTGCCGATCCGGATCGACTGGTCGGCCTGGGCCTCGATCCTCCAGGTGACCTTCCCGCTGGGCGAGGCGACGCCGTACGCCGAGGTCAAGCGCCTGCCGGGATCGAGCGCGCTGGTGTGGGAGCACGGGAGGGTGGCCACCGACCGCCGGCTGCCGCGCTGGCTGCGCACCGAGCCGTACGAGGCGTGGATCAGCCCGCAGGAGATCGTCGAGCTGCTGCACCGCGTCTACGAGGACTACGACGGCCGCAAGCTGCTCGTGCCGGTCTCGGGCGGCTACGACTCACGGCTGCTGGCGAGCGTGGCCAAGGCCCGCGGCATGGACGTCGAGTCGTGGACGACCAGCCCCGACGACGGCACCGACACCGACATCGCCTTCGCCAGGTCGATCACCAGGGAGCTGGGCATCCAGCACCGGGTGATCACCCAGGACGCCGCCGACTATCCGGACGACGCCGCCGAGGTCGCCCGCAGGCTCGAATACCTGACGCCGCACCACGCCTGGTACGCCCCCTTCGCCAAGGAGGTCCACGGCGCGGGCCGCATCCTCGTCGACGGCCTGGCCGGCGGGCCGCTGCTGAAGAACTTCATGGTCAGCGGGGCCGCGCTGGAGGCCAGGACGCAGGCCGAGCGGTCGGCGGCCGTGCTGGGTTCGCTGTCGCTCGGCGCGCCCTCGCAGCCGTTCCTGTCCAAGGCCGCCGTGCAGTGGATGGAGGAGACCGTACGCGAGCAGTTCGCGGCGGCCACCTCCATGCTCCACGGGCACCGGGCCGAGTTGCCGCTCTCGGTGCTGCACACCAGGACGGTCCGGGGCATCGCGCGCTCGGCGGTCAACCTGGTCGGCCCCGAGGCGGCGTTCGCGGCGCCGTTCATCCATCCGGAGTTCTTCGACGCCGCGCTGTCGGTCGGCGTGGCCCGCAAGGACAAGGGCCGCTTCTACCGCGAGGTGCTGCGCGCGGCCCATCCACGGGTGGCCGCACTGCCTTCCACGAATGTGGTCAAGCAGCCGCTTCAGCGCGTGCCGTTGCGGTCGACGGCGGCGCCTGCCCGAAATTATTCGCACCGCATGCTGGAGACCGTTGTGAGCCGGGTGCCGGGGTTGTTGTCGGACGAGCTGCACGAGGTGATCGCGGGCGGACCCGACGCGCTGACCAGGTTCAACGGCTGGAACGACCGATTCTGGGTGCGCGGATTGGTGCTGTTCGGGCTCTGGCTGAACGACTTCGAGAACGATCTCTCAGATCTGGCTACACCTTTTTAGTGAACCCTGGGTAACAGGGCGATTACATACCGATCTCGTGGGCATTAAACCTTGTACAGCAGAAGCGGGTTCCGGAAAGCCGACGGGCTGGTAGTGTTCGGCCCGTAAGCGCCGCACAAACGGGCACCAGATCACAAATCCGGTCTCGTCAGGGCATGGAGTTCGCAGGGATGACGCCTCCACGCGGCGCGGTCACCAGATAACAACGCCGGGGAACACCGGTGACTTCGTCCTGCCCACATCTCTTTCTGTGAGCTACATATGATCAACACATCCCCATCGCCGGAGCCGATCTCTGAGGCGTTCGTCTCCGAAGACCCTGCCTGGTACAAGCGGGCGGTGTTCTACGAGGTTCTCGTCCGGGGGTTCAAGGACTCCAATGGCGACGGCACCGGCGACCTGCGCGGTCTCATCGAGAAGCTCGGCTACGTCGAGTGGCTCGGTGTGGACTGTCTGTGGTTGCTGCCGCTGTACGAGTCGCCGCTGCGCGACGGCGGCTACGATATTTCGGACTATATGAAGATCCTCCCTGACTTTGGGGATCTGGGGGATTTTGTCCAACTGATCGAGGCGGCTCACGAGCGCGGCCTGCGGATCATCACCGACCTCGTGATGAACCACACGAGCGACCGGCACCCGTGGTTCCAGGCGTCCAGGCACGACCCTGAAGGGCCGTACGGCGACTTCTACGTGTGGTCCGACGACCCCGGAGGCTATCCGGACGCGCCGGTCATCTTCATCGGCGCCGAGGAGTCCAACTGGACCTACGACCCGGTGCGCAAGCAGTACTACTGGCACCGTTTCTTCCACCACCAGCCGGACCTGAACTATGACAACCCTGCGGTGCAGGAGGCCATGCTCGAGGTCCTGCGGTTCTGGCTCGACCTGGGCATCGACGGGTTCCGGCTGGACGCGGTGCCGTACCTGTTCGAGCGCGAGGGCACCGCGTGCTCCGGGCTGCCCGAGACGCACGCCTACCTGAAGAAGGTCCGCGCGGAGGTCGACCGCCTCTACCCGGACCGGGTGCTGCTCGCGGAGGCCAACGGCTGGCCCGAGGACGTGGTCGAGTACTTCGGCGACCCCACGGCCGGCGGCGACGAGTGCCACATGGCCTTCCACTTCCCGCTGATGCCGCGCATCTACATGGCGGTCAAGAAGGAGACCCGCGAGCCGATCTCCGAGATCATGTCGCGTACGCCGAAGCTGCCCGAGACGGCGCAGTGGGGCATCTTCCTTCGCAACCACGACGAGCTCACGCTCGAGACGGTGACCGAGGAAGAGCGCGACTACATGCACAAGGAGTACGCCAAGGACCCGCGCATGCGGGCCTACCTGGGCATCCGGCGCCGCCTGGCCCCCCTGCTCGACAACGACAGGGACCGGATCGAGCTGTTCACCGCGCTGCTGCTGAGCCTGCCGGGCTCGCCGATCATCTACTACGGCGACGAGATCGGCATGGGCGACAACATCTGGCTGGAGGACCGCGACGCGGTCCGCACGCCGATGCAGTGGAGCCCCGACCGCAACGCCGGCTTCTCCTCGGCCGACCCCGGCCGCCTCTACCTGCCCGCCGTCATGGACCCGATCTACGGCTTCCAGGCGGTCAACGTGGAGGCCCAGCAGCGCCACGAGGGGTCGTTGCTCCACTTCACCAGGCGCATGCTGGAGATCCGCCGCAACCACCCGGTGTTCGGCGTCGGGGCCTACACCGAAATGTGGTCCTCCAACCCCTGCGTGCTCACCTTCGTGCGTGAGGACGGCGACGACGTCATGCTGTGTGTGAACAACCTGTCGAAGTTCCCGCAGCCGGTCGAGCTGGACCTGCGGCGCTTCGAGGGCATGACGCCGATCGAGGCGCGCGGCGGGGTGCACTTCCCGCCCATCGGGGAACTGCCCTACCTGCTGACCCTGCCGGGGCACGGGTTCTACTGGTTCGCGCTCAAGCGCGCCGGGGAGCCCGCCGTCAGCGCGATGTGACCGGCACCTGGGCACGGGCCGCGCGGCGCGCCGGGATGAGCGCCACCGCGAGGGCCGTGCCCACGGCGATCACGACCGCCGTGGCCAGCGTCACGGCCGAGGGCGCGCGGCCGATGCCCGCGCCCACACCGCTCGTGTGGCCCTGCAGGTCGATCAGCCCGGTGACGATCGAGACGCCCGCCGCGGCGCCCACGCCGACGCCGAGCACGACCAGCAGGCCCGTACCGGTCACGAGCGTGGCCATGACCTGGCGCGGCGTCAGCCCCATGGCCTTCAGCACGGCCAGGTCGAAGGCGTGGTCGCGCAGGCCGAGCGCGCTGGCGGTGAGCAGGTTGGCCAGGCCGATCAGGGTCAGCACGGCGATCATCGCCACGATCACGACCCTGATGATGGCCAGGCGGTCGGCCGGGTTCACCGCGGCCTGCACCTCCAGGCTCTCCGCCGACTGGGTCAGCAGCCGGCCGCGCACCTCCGCCTGGTCGGCGCCCGGCTTCAGGGCGAGCGCGTAGAACTCGGGCGGCACCGCGTCCTTGGCCGCCAGGCTGTCCAGCCCGACCGAGAGCACCTCGCCGTCCAGGTCGGGCTCGACCGTCCTGCCGACGATCCTGACGATCAGCGGCGTGCCGCCGACGGTCAGCCGCACCCGGTCGCCGATCTTGAGCCCGAGCAGGTTCAGCAGCCCCTGCCCCGCCACCGCCTCCCCCTGCCTGCCGTAGATGCGGCCCTCGACCACGGGGAACGGGTACGGGTCGGTCGAGCTGCCGAGCGCCCGCACCCTGACGGAACGGGCCTGGCCCGGAGCCAGGGCGTTCACGTCGGTGCCCGGATAGACCTCGGCCACGTCCTTGTCCTGCTCGGCGATGCGCTGCGCGGCGGCGGCCTCCAGCTTGCCCGGTCTGACGTAGAGGCCGGCGTGCTGGCCGACCTGCTCGGGGTGGGCGCGGAAGTTGTCCAGGGTGGCCCACACGCCGAGCCCGATCGTGATCATCATCATCGGCACGGCCAGGCCGAACGCCGTCAGGAACGCCGGCATCCTGCGCGTGAACGCGTCCCTGGTGCCCAGGATCAGGGCGGGCGGCAGGCGTACGAGGAGGGCCAGTCTGGCCAGCCTGGACAGACGGCCGTGGGGCGGCGAGACGGGGGCGTCGGGGATCGGCGGCGTGCGGCCGCCGCGCCAGGCGGGCACGCCCACGGCCGCCAGCACCACCAGGGCGGTGCCCGCCACGATCGCCAGCACGGGCCCGGGGGCCACGGAGGAGGCGCCCAGCACGGCCGCCATCACGCCCCAGCCCGCCACGCCGCCGATCGCCACGCCGACCAGCCCGAGCGCGCCGTGCTCGACCAGGAGCAGCAGGGCGACCTGGCCCTTGGTGAAGCCCATCGACTTGAGCGTGGCCAGGTCGCGCTGCTGGCCGAGCACCCGCCCGCCGGCCGCGTTGGCCAGCGCGAAGGCCGCGGCCACCAGCCCGGCCACCCCGAACAGCGCCAGCAGCGTGCCGAGCAGCCGGTTGTCCAGCTCCATCGCGGCCCTGACCTCGCGCCAGGTGTAGACCCGCTGGAGTTTGTCCTCCAGCATCACGACCACGCGCTGCGAGACGACCTGGGAGGCCTCCTGGTCGGCCAGGCGCAGCCCGGTGACCCATTCGCTGCGGCCCAGCATGGGCTCGATCCGGTCGAGCGTGCCCGGCAGCACGTAGGCCAGGCCGGGCGTCCACTCCGGATAGAAGCCCTGCTCGGCGGAGTCGGCGATGCCGCGCACGTACAGGGTGTGGCGCTCGCCGCTGAGCGCGATGATCGTGAAGGGCGCGCCGACCCCGAGCCGCAGCGAGGTGGCGAACGAGCGCTCGACGACCACGCCGTCGGGCTGGGCGGCGTCCAGCCACCTGCCGTCGGAGACCATGGGGTGGGCCACGGCCTGCGGCTCGGCCGGCATCGCGCGCAGCGCCGCCGGCTCCTTCTTCCCGTCCTGCGCCACGGTCACCGGCGCGGCGCGGTAGGGGCCCGCGGTCCTGGTCACGCCGTCGATGGCCCCCAGGTCGACCTGGGGGCTCTCGTCGGTGTAGAGCCAGACGTGGGCGCCCTCGGTCTGGGCGAACAGGCTGCGCCACGGGTTGGTGCTGTCTTCGAGCAGGGTCGCCCCGGTGATCAGCGCGGCCACGATGCCGGCCACGACCAGCACGGTCAGCGCCGTCTGGCCCTTCCTGGCCCGCAGGTCCGCCCTGATCCACCGGCTCCCGGCCAGCGTGGTACTCACAGCCACCGCCATGGGATCGTCGCTCGTCCGCTCACCTGAGGTCGATCACCTCTCCTGCGGTGCGGGTGCGCCGGCGCGCGATGCGGCCGTCGTCGACGATCTCCCCGTCGAACAGCGACACCAGGCGGTCGGCCAGGCTCGCCACGCGGGCGTCGTGGGTGACCATGACGATCGTCTGGCCCTCCTTGTGGACGTCGCTGAGCAGGCGGAGCACGTCGCGGGTGTTGCGGCTGTCGAGGTTGCCGGTGGGCTCGTCGGCCAGCAGCAGGGCGGGCTGGTGGGCCAGCGCCCTGGCCAGCGCGACCCGCTGCTGCTCGCCTCCGGAGAGCTGGGCGGGCGACGCCTCGGACCTGTCGGTCAGGTTGAGCGCGCCGAGCAGGTTCTCTCTGCGCTCGCGGGCCTCTTTGGGCGAGACCCCGGCCAGCAGGGCCGGCAGCTCGACGTTGTCGCCGACGGTCATGTTGGCGACGAGGTTGAAGAACTGGAAGACGAACCCGATCTTCTTGCGCCGCAGCAGCGCCCAGGCGCTCTCCGAGAGCGTGTCCACGCGCTTGCCGTCGAGCCAGATCTCGCCGCTGGTCCTGGTGTCGAGCCCGCCCAGCAGGTGGACGAGCGTGGACTTCCCCGAGCCGGACGGCCCCATGATCGCCACGAACTCGCCGGCCTCGACCTGCAGGTCCACACCGCGCACGGCGGGCACGGGGACCGCGCCATCCTGGTAGATTTTGACCAGATTGACCGTTTTCACAACCGCGCTCATGCCAGATCCTCCTGGCAACGCTCCAGCCAGTCAAGATCGGCTTGCAGGTGCAACATGGCGCCCTCGATCAGCAACGTCGCCACCCGGTCGGTCTGCGGCGTTCGGGACAGGAGGTCGTTGAGGTCGCCCATCAACGACAGATAGTGGCGGCGCTGCCGGCTGATCAGCGCCATGCGGTCGGCGATGCCGGTGAGCGGGGCGAGCACGAGCTTCATGAAGAACTCGTCGCGCACCCTGGGACCCTCGGTCGGCTCGTCCACCCAGGTCGTGAGCACGTCGCGGCCCTTGGCCGTCAGGTAGTAGACCTTCTTGTTGGGCCGGTTGGACTGCTCGACGTCGACCGCCCTGATCAAGCCGTCCTTCTCCAGCCTGCCGAGGGTCACGTAGATCTGGCCGATGTTGGGTGAGGGATAGGCGCTGCCGAAGGTCTGCTCCAGCGCCTGTTTGAGCTCGTAGCCGTGGGCCGGCTCTTTGGCCAGGAGCGCAAGCAGGTGAAGCCGCAACCCCTCACCTCCCGCCGTGTTACGAATGCGTTACGTGGCTATCCGTTGACCTACAGATTACAGGTGTGCATAACATGAATGCATCTACCTAACACGTATGTAATCACTCTGAACACGGAGGCAACAGAGTGCTGCGCCCGCTTTTTGCCGCACTGGCCATGCTTGTCACGGCCGGTTGCGCGGGGGCGGGTGACGAGGGCGGCGGCGAGAGCGGGACGGGCGGAACGGGGCCCATCACCTTCGTCACCGGCCGCGACACCACGGCGTACCTGCAACCCCTGCTGGACCGCTGGAATCAGGCCCATCCGGCCGAGAAGGTGACGCTGCTGGAACTGCCCGAGGCCGCCGATGAGCAGCGTGCCCAGATGGTGGCCAACCTCCAGGCTCAGAGCAATCGGTACGACGTGCTCGGACTGGACGTGGTGTGGACCGCCGAATTCGCGGAGAACGGCTGGATCATCCCCCTGGCGCGCGGGTCGTTCCCGCTCGACAGGTTCCTGCCGCCTGTCGTGGAAACGGCGGTCTACAAGGGCAAACTTTGGGCGGTTCCGTACACGAGCAACGCGGGGCTGCTGTATTACCGGACTGACCTGGTCAAGAAGCCGCCGCGCACGTGGGCGGAACTTCGCGATCAATCCCGACAAATTAGGAAAAAGCACAATATTGAGGGGTATTCCGGTCAGTTCTTGGCCTACGAAGGGTTGACCGTCAACTACTCCGAGGCCGTGCAGTCGGCGGGCGGCGAGATCGTCAGCCGCGACGGCACGGAGGTGCGGCTCGACCCCGCCAAGGGCGGCGTCGCGCTCTCCTTCCTGCTCCAGGGCCTGCGCGAGGGGTGGATACCCAAACAGTCGCTGAGCTACAAGGAGGAGGAGTCGCGCCTGGCCTTCCAGGAGGGCCGGCTGGCCTTCGCCCGCAACTGGCCGCACGGGTACGGCCCCGCCAGGGCCGAACTCGGCGACAAGCTGGGCGTGACCAGGCTGCCGGGGCTCGACGGGCCGGGGTCCAGCACGCTGGGCGGCGCCAACCTGGCGATCAGCGCCTACTCCAAGCACCAGCAGACCGCACAGGAGTTCATCCGCTACTTCACGAGCCTGGAGAACGAACGCCGGGTCCTCACCGAGGGCTCCTTCCCACCCGTGTGGACCGAGCTGTACGACGACCCCGCGCTGATCAAGCGCTTCCCCTACCTGCCCGTGCTCAAGGAGAGCATCCTCGCGGCCAGGCCACGGCCGGTCACCGCCAACTACAACCAGCTCAGCCTGGTGATCGCCAGCTCGGTCGCCAAGGCGCTCAACAACCCTTCCCCCGAGTCCGCCGACGACGTCGCGGCCTCCATGAAGTCCGAACTCGAAGAGATCATCAGAACCCAGTGAGGCAGTCATGCGAACAGCCAGAGCAGCAGCGATCCTGGCAGGGCTTGCGGTAGCCGTCGCCGCGTGCGGCAACGCGCCGACGACGACGCCGGACAACGCTTCGAGCTCGGCCCCGGCCAGTGACGCCGGCGGCGCCAAGACTCTGCAGGGCGTGAAACTCGAAGTCGCCGCCAAGTGGACCGGCGACGAGCAGAAGAACTTCGAGCAGGTGCTGAAGGCCTTCTCCGACAAGACCGGCGCCGAGATCACCTACGCCTCCACCGGCGAGGACACCGGCGCCTACCTCGGCCCGCGCATCCAGGGCGGCAGCCCGCCCGACGTCGCGATCCTGCCGCAGCCGGGCCTGGTGCAGCAGTACGCCGACCAGAACGCGCTCAAGCCGCTGAGCGACCCGGTCCTGCAGGAGATCGACACCAACTTCACCCCGTACTGGAAGGAGCTCGGCTCCGCGGACGGCAAGCCGTTCGGCGTGCTGATCAAGGCCGCCCACAAGTCGCTGGTCTGGTACCGGGCGCAGGCGTTCGAGGACGCGGGCGTGCAGCCGGCGACCACCTGGGACGAGCTGGTCAAGAACGCGCAGACCATCGCCGACTCCGGCACCGCGCCGTTCTCGTTCTGTGGCGCCTCCGGCTGGACGCTGACCGACCTGTTCGAGAACGTCTACCTGTCCACCGCGGGTCCCGAGAACTACGACAAGCTCTCCAAGCACGAGATCCCCTGGACCGACGCCACCGTGACCACGGCCCTGGAGAAGATCCAGCAGATCGTGGGCAAGAAGGAGTTCGTGGTCGACGGCGCCTCCGGCGCGCTGCAGACCGACTTCCCCGGCTGCGTGGACAAGGTCTACGGCACCAAGAAGTCCGCCATGGTCATCGAGGCCGACTTCGTCGCCGTCTCGGCCGTGCAGGCGGGCGCCAAGGTGGGCGAGGAGGCCAAGTACTTCCCGTTCCCGAAGGTCGGCGACACCGCGCCCGTCATCCTCGGCGGCGACGTGGCAGTGATCATGAAGGACTCCCCCGGTGCGCAGGAGCTGGTGAAGTTCCTGGCATCCAAGGAGGGCGGCGAGATCTGGGCCAAGCTGCCCGGCTACCTGTCCGCCAACAAGAACGTCTCCCCCGACAACTACCCCGACGAGCTGACCAAGCAGCTCGGCCAGACGATCGTCTCGGCCGGTGACGCCGTCCGCTACGACATGTCCGACCTGGCGCCGAGCGCGTTCGGCGCCACCGACGGCAAGGGCGAGTGGAAGGTACTGCAGGACTTCCTGCGTGACCCGAGCGACATCAAGGGCGCGCAGGCCAAGCTCGAGGACGAGGCCAAAAAGGCCTGGAAGTAAAGAGGTAAGGCCGTGACCGAACGGTTGGACGGCCCGCGACAGGCCCCGCCCGCGGACGACGCGGGCGGGCCCTCCTCCGGACCGGCTGATTCCCCCCGCACCAAACAACGCCTCGGCCCCTCGCCGGCGGTCGCCATCGCCTTCCTCCTCCCGGCGGCGCTGCTGCTGGGCATCTGGGTGGTCTATCCGATCGTCTACTCCATCTTCCGGAGCCTGTTCGACGCCAACGGCACCGGATTCGTGGGACTGGGCAACTACGCCACGATCTTCACCGATGGCGGCATGCTCACCACCATCCGCAACAACCTCATCTGGGTCATCGTCGCGCCGATCATCGTCACCACACTGGGGATGATCTTCGCGGTGCTGACCGAGCGGATCAAGTGGGCGACGGCGTTCAAGCTGATCGTGTTCATGCCGATGGCGGTCTCCCTGATGGCGGCCGGTGTGATCTTCCGCCTCGTCTACGAGGAGAACCCGGACAAGGGCCTGGCCAACGCCGTCCTGACGACCGTGCACGACACGTTCTCCTCCTCGCAGGGCTACCCGGAAGCCCGCCCGCGCGAGGGCGACCAGTCACCGGTCGCCGACCAGAACGGCGCGGTCGTCACCAAGCAGGCCGTCCAGGTGGGTCAGCCGGTGCTGATCCCGATCGTGGGCGTCAAGCAGGAGACCATGCCGGGCAACGCCCAGACCGCGCGCGCCCCGACGGCCGGCGACGTCCTATCGGGCACCGTCTGGTTCGACTTCACGCAAGGCGGCAAAGGCCAGAGCGGCGTCGTGGACGGCGAGGAGAAGGGCCTGCCGGGCATGACCGTGGAGGCGGTGCAGAACGGCCAGGTCGCCGCGACCGCGACGACGGCCGGCGACGGCTCCTTCCACTTCGCGGGCCTGCCCGCGGGGTCCTACGTCGTACGGCTTCCGCAGTCGAACTTCCAGGCCGCCTACGGCGGGCTGACCTGGCTCGGCGAGACGCTGATCACTCCGGCGATCATCGGCGCGTTCGTCTGGGTGTGGGCCGGGTTCGCCATGGTGCTGATCGCGGCCGGCCTCGCGGCCATCCCGCGCGACGCCCTTGAGGCCGCCCGCATCGACGGCGCCACGGAGTGGCAGGTGTTCCGCAAGATCACCGTGCCGCTGCTGTCGCCGGTGCTGCTCGTCGTCTTCGTGACGATGATCATCAATACGCTGAAGGTGTTCGACCTGGTCTTCATCATCGCGCCGGCCTCGGTCCAGCCGCAGGCGAACGTGATCGCGCTGGAGATGTGGCGCGTGGCGTTCGGCGGCGGGAACAACCAGGGTCTGGGCAGCGCGCTGGCCGTCTTCCTGCTCATTCTGGTCCTTCCCTTCATGATCATGAACATTCGCCGGTTCAGAAGGGGGGAGTCATGACTACGGCAACGGCTGAGGCGCCGTCGTCCGGGCTCGAGACGGGCGCTCCGCGCAGGGGCGTGCTGAGCAAGATCGTCGATCGCGTCGGGAGCGGCGCGGTCCAGGTCGTGATGGTGCTTCTGGGGCTGTTCTGGCTGGTGCCGACGCTCGGCCTGCTGGTCGTCTCGCTGCGCGACACCGAGGTCAACACCGCCGAAGGCTGGTGGACGATCTTCACCAAGCCGTCCGATCTGATCCTCTCCAACTACACCGACCTGCTGGCCACCGGCTTCACCGCCTCCTTCTGGAACACCGTGGCGATCACGGTGCCGACCACGATCCTGGTGATCGGCATCGCGGCCATGGCCGCCTACGCGTTCGCCTGGATGGAGTTCCCCGGACGCGACCTGGGCTTCCTCATCGTGGTCGGGCTGCTGATCGTGCCCATCCAGATCGCGCTGATCCCCATCGCGTCCTTCTACGGCGGCCTCGGGATCTTCGGCTCGATCCCCGGCGTGGTGCTCTTCCACGTGGCGTTCGGCCTGCCCTTCGCGATCTTCCTGCTCCGCAACTTCTTCGTCGGCATCCCCGCCTCGCTGCTGGAAGCCGCGCGGATGGACGGGGCGCCCGAGTGGAAGATCTTCGTGTCGGTGGTGTTCCCGCTGGGCAAGCCCGCCATCGCGTCCCTGGGGATCTTCCAGTTCCTGTGGGTGTGGAACGACATGCTCATCGCGCTGGTCTTCGCCAACGCCGGCAACCAGCCGATGACCAAGGCCCTGCAGTCACAGATGCGGCAGTTCGGGTCGAACGTCGACATCCTCTCGTCCGGCGCGTTCCTGTCGCTGATCATTCCGCTGGTACTGTTCTTCGCCTTCCAGCGGTACTTCGTCCAGGGCATGATGGCCGGCTCGGTCAAGTAACCCGGTGAAGTGACAAGGCCCAGAACGCCCGCCCCGTCCGGGCGTTTTGGGCCTCGGCGTTCGCGGCGAACGTCTGGGGCGGACGCTGCCTTGCCTGCGTAACGCATGGGCGCCGATCAGTGGATCGAACGGCGCGGAGGAACACCCGCCGCATTGGTCCGGCCGTCATCTTGTCGGCTCCGGAGCAAGAGAGCCGGGGCTACGACGGCTCCCCTTGATGACCGTCGTAACAAGCCCAGTGCTACCGCTGGGGATCCATGAAACCGGATGCCCACATAGGTTTCATGCCCCTCGTCAAGCGGATGGTCGGACGGGTCGGGTTCACCCTTCCTCCACGCCGCCGAGCTCCTCGATCTGCTCCTTGGTGAGTCCGGGCACGAGCGCCACCCGGGCCGTGTGCGTACCATCCAGCTGGGCCATCGCCTCCTGCATCGCCGTGTGCAGTTCAGCCCGACGGACCCGGAGGTACGCAGGTGCCACATCTGAACCACGCACGACAACCTCCAGTGCCTGTCCCGAACGAAAGCGTACGCCCCTGACCTGGGTGATGCGCGGCTCTTCAAACCCGGCAAACCCGCGTTGTGATCATTCTGGTACGGCTTGACACCGTGTTTCGGCCGCAAGCAGTACCAGACCTGACTAAGCTCCCGGACATGGCAGGTCGTCCCCTTCATGAAGTCGTCGAAGCCGGATGGGCTCAAGCGCTTGAGCCCGTCGCCGATCAGATCTCGCTGATGGGCGAGTTCCTGCGCAAGGAGATCGCCGAGGGCAGGCAGTACCTGCCCTCGGGCCCGCACGTCCTGCGTGCTTTCAGCCAGCCCTTCGACGACGTCAAGGTGCTGATCGTGGGCCAGGACCCCTACCCGACGCCCGGTCACCCGGTGGGGCTGTCGTTCTCGGTGGCCCCCGACGTGCGTCCCCTTCCCGGGAGCCTGCTGAACATCTACAAGGAGATGGAGACCGACCTCGGCCTCCCCCGCCCCGCCAACGGCGACCTCACGCCGTGGGCCGACCAGGGCGTGCTCCTGCTCAACAGGGTCCTCACCGTGATGCCGGGCAAGCCCGCCTCGCACCGCGGCAAGGGCTGGGAGCAGGTCACCGAGCAGGCCATCCACGCTCTCGTGGCCCGCGACAAGCCGATGGTCGCCATCCTCTGGGGCCGCGACGCGCGCAACCTGGCGCCGATGCTGGGCAACATCCCGCGCATCGAGTCCGCCCACCCCTCCCCGCTGTCGGCCCGCAGCGGCTTCTTCGGCTCCCGGCCGTTCAGCCGCGCCAACGAACTGCTCGTCCAGCAAGGCGCGGCACCCGTCGAGTGGAAGCTGCCCTAAAGTCATCGCCATGAGTGACGAACCGAAGTACCTGCGCCTCACGGTCGAGCTGACCGTCGAGGTGCTCGATGTGAACGCGCTGCAGGCGGCGGCGCTGGCCGAGATCAGGCACCCCGAAGCCGACCTCTCGGAGGAGGAGCGCACCGAGCAGGCCGAGCTGGTCAACTCCGACGAGACCGGCGCCTCTGCCCTGCAGTGGCTCATCGAGCCCGATCACGTGCTCCAGCTCGTGGAGCACATCGCCGAGATCGAGCCGCGCGAGGCCGTGCTGGGTGTGGAGCCCTCGGAGGGCCCCAGCGAGGAAGAGGACGAAGAAGAGCACGACCACGTGTGACATCGAGTTCCGCACGACCTGTGTACCCCTTGAGGTGACATGAAGCGGCGGCCACGGCGTCAAGAAACGTCGTGGCTTTTCGCTGCTCCCACACGGCTCCGGCAGTTGGGGTCCGGGAGGCCTCCCCTCTGGTATGGGCGGCCCATCCGGAACCGGGCCGGTCGAGTTGACGTGATGGGCCGTTACCCGAGGCAGTCCTGCGCGGTCAGCATCAGGGTCACACCGATGACCATGTTCTTCGTCACGAGGAAGACGTAGGACGCCTTGGGGTTGCCCGGAACGGTGGCGAACGTCCCGTAGCGCGCGTTCTGCTTCAGGTTGGGGTAGGCGGCCTTCAACTGCGCGGGGGTGGAGCCTATGCCGATGCCCTGAGGTGTTTTGACGCTGCGGCCGGGTGCGGAGATCGTGACCACGCCCTGCTTCTTCGAGACGAACAACCCCGCGCGGTTGCCGCTGTACCGCCGCTCCTTCAGGTCGTAGGTCGAGCACTTGGTGGGGGCGTTGATGGTCTTGCGGACGATCCTTCCGGTGGCTTTGGCCCGCGCCTCCGTCATCCCGAGCTTGATGTTGCCGTACCCGAACGGCCCCAACGCCCTCTTCTGGGCAGCGGAGGCGTTCGCCGCGGGCGCGACGCCCGCCGGCACGACGCCTCCGGCCAGCGCCACCACGAGCGCCGACCGACCGATCCGCACGGCTATGGTCTGCTTCACAACGTTTCCTCCATGATCGCGAGTCCGCAACCATAGCCCGAACGCGCTTCGGGTGTGGGCGATTCACACGATCAGCAGGCGTCCGCGACCGTCACGACGGTACGGCGCGGCCGATGGCTGGATGCGTCCAGGTTTGTTCACTGGGAGAGGTGGCGTTCCAATGACTCGATCTTGCCGCTCATCCCGTCGGTGACCCCTTCCCGCAGGTCGGCCTTGAGCACCAGGCTCACCCGCGGAGCCACCTCCTTCACCGCCTCCACCGCACGCTTGACCACGTCCATTACGTCATCCCATTCGCCCTCGATCGTGGTGAACATGGCATCTGTCCGGTTGGGCAGCCCGCTCTCGCGGACCACCTTCACAGCGCGGGCGACGGGCTCGGCGACACCTTCGCCGACACCGAGCGGGGTGATGGAAAATGCGACGATCATTGAGGGCTCCCTTCGCGGCCAGAGCGACTTCGATCTTAACGAGCGTCGACGACGCCGCTTCAAGAAAGCCACCATTCGCGATATGTCTTGACCGTGTCGCCATACGCGACATATCGTGTTGTCCGCGACCGCAACGCGATAGTACGCGTTCTTGGAGGTGGACAAGCATGGAACACGAGCGAGTGCCCGTCCTGGTGGTGGGCGGCGGGTATGCGGGATTGAGCGCGGCGACGCTCCTGGCCTGGCGCGAGGTCCCCGTGATGCTGGTCGAGCGGCGTCCGGGCACCTCGATCCAGCCCAAGTCGTTCGGCGTGAACCCGCGCGCGGTCGAACTACTGCGTCCCGTCCCGGGTCTTGAGGAACAGCTCAGCCAGGTCTGGACGGGCATCGGCGTGAGCCCTCACATGATCACGAGCGACGCTCCGCCCTTCCAGGCCGACATCACCCCGGTCGCGCCGGTGGGGGCGCCGCAGACCGAGATCGAGCGCGTGCTGCGGGCCAAGGCCGAGGAATTGGGCGCCGACCTGTGCTTCTCCACCGAACTGATCTCGCTTGAGCAGGACGACGACGGCGTGACGGCGCTGCTCCGCACCAGGGGCGTCGAACGCGTCGTCCGGGCGGACTACGTGGTGGCCGCCGACGGGTACGAAAGCCCGCTGCGGCAGCTCATGAACGTCCCCACCTCGGGCAAGGGCGAACTGGGACGGACGTGCTCGATCATGTTCGACGCCGACCTGACCGGGCTGGTGAGCGACCGCGAGACCACACTCCGGCACCTGCGCAACGACCTGTTCACCGGCGCGATCGTGACCGGTTGCGGGGTGGGCGCCCACGTTCTCGGCGTCAACTACTCCGACGAGGACACCGAGGCCGACTTCACGGACGAACGCTGCGTCGATCTCGTACGCGCCGCCGTCGGCCGGCCCGGCCTCGACGTCCAGATCCTGGACAAGACGACGTTCCCCGTGGCCCACCTGCTCGCCGACACCTACCACTGCGGCCGGGTCTTCTTCGCCGGGGACGCCGCCCACACCATGCCACCCACCGGCGGTCAGGCCGGCAGCCTGGCGCTCCAGGACGGCTGCGACCTCGCCTGGCGGCTCTGGCTCGTTCTCACGGGCCAGGCGAGCCCCTCCTTCCTCGACACCTACGACGCCGAACGCCGCCCGATCGGCACCCTGACCGCCACCGCCCAACTCGCCGGCTTCGGCGCGCACACGCCTCTCACCGCCCGAGTCGCCACCTTCGGCGCACTCACGCCTCCCACCTCCCAGCCCACCACCTTCGGCGCATCCGCACCTCCCACCGTCCGAGTCGGCTACCCGGAACCCATGCAGGACCCGGCGAGCGCCCTCGTCGCCCACCGCTACCACTCAGCGGCGATCCTCACCGAACCGGACGACGACCGCTCCATCCTGGAGAACCCACGCATCCCCACCGGCCGGCCCGGCAGTCGTGCTCCCCATGTGGTGCTCGACTGGGACGGCCAGCCCATGTCGACCATCGACCTGTTCGGCTCGGGCTTCGTGCTGATGGCCGACAAACAAGGAGGTCAGGTCTGGACCGACGCCGGGCGGCTGGTCAAGGAGCGGCTGGGGGTGCAGCTCACGCGGTTGCTGGTGGATGAGGAGCTGATGGACGTCGAGGGACGCTTCCGGCAGCGGTACGGCGTTCG
The DNA here is from genome assembly GCF_042650645.1 of Nonomuraea purpurea. Lineage (NCBI taxonomy): Bacteria > Bacillati > Actinomycetota > Actinomycetes > Streptosporangiales > Streptosporangiaceae > Nonomuraea > Nonomuraea purpurea. The sequence goes on along the minus strand of NZ_JBHSBI010000017.1, from coordinate 142,683 downwards.
CGGGGGCGGCGCCGTGCTCGTACGGCCGGACGGATACGTCGCCTGGCGCTCCCCCGCGCCCACCCCGGAACCGGCGGCCACCCTCGAACGCGTCCTCAGGCAAATCCTCAGCCGCTAACCCAGCGCATCGCCTCCACAACTCTGGCCATGAGTGACCAACTCCCACAAAACCAAAAGTCGGCTTTCCGAAGATCACTATGATGTCGTCGGTCCTGCCCCCTTCCGGAAGGCTTCCCGTGGCCACGCATGCAGAGCTCGTCCAGGTCTTCGGCGCGGACGGTGTCATCACGCTCGACCGGGCCGACGTCGAGTCCCACGGTTTCCGTCCCGACGACGTGGAAGTGCTGTGCTCGGTCGGTATCCCGGTGACCGCCGGCATCGTCTTCACCATGAAGGTGAACGGCCCGTACGAGGCCTTCACGATGGTGGACGCCGAGACGCAGGACAGGCCCGCGCGCTTCTTGATCCTCGGCAAAGGGGCTGACGGCGAGCAGAACGCCTATGCGGACCAGATCCGCTATGCCGTTGAGCTGGAGAGCGGCAACGTCTTCATGCTCGGCATCGAGGACGGCAAGTTCACCAGCCACGTCGAGACGGTCAACACGACGCTCAATTCCTTCGTGGAGTTCCTCTACCGGAGCGAGCTACGCCGAACGGAGATCGCGGGGACGTCCGCCGAGGAGGCACGCCCGTACACCGAAAAGCTCATCGCCGAACTGAAGTCCCTGGACGAGCGGGCTCTGGCACCCGACACCTTCTGGGGCGGGCTGTTCGAGGTGTACCTCCAGACGGGCGTCCCGGAGATCCGCGAAGGCAGCCGCAAGGCGATCGTCGCCGCCCTGGATGCCCTGCTGCCTGATGGGCAACCGCTGCACTGGTCGACTGACACCCCGATCGGCAAGGGTGTCCAGGAGCTGAGCGCCCACCGCGCGGACGGCCACTGGCTGCTGGTCACCTGGGGTTTCAGCGACCTGGACGGCGTCCTTGACCTCGACACCGGAACCAGCGGCCTCGGCTTCGAACTGACGATGCGCGTGCCTCGCGAGGAAAACGATGAGATGCCGCCCGGCTGGGCCCTGCAGACGCTGCGCAACCTGGGCGAGTACGTCTTCAGCGAGGGATACCCGTTCGCCGACGGGCACCGGATGGGCGTCGCCGGCCAACTCGGCCCGGAAAGCAGCCGGCTCAACGCCCTGGCCTTCATCACCGACCCTCAGCTCGGCACGATCGACGCTCCCGGTGGCCGAGTCGAGTTCATCACAGCCGTCGGGGTGACCCGCGAGGAACTCGCCGAGGCCAAGGCCACCAGCAATGATGCGGTCCTGGCCCGTCTCACCGGCGAGCATGGGGTACCGATCACCGACGTCACCCGCTGAGTCTTGGCAACGCCCTTGATCGAGGGCGAGATCAGACGATCAGCAACTCCTCTCGGCGGGCGTGGAGCCGACTGCGGAGCCGTTCCAGCTCACGGCCGCTGCCACCGAGCTCTCTAACTCCAAGGTAACCACGCACTTCGAAGTGCGTTCTTGTGGCACGGTCCGCGCCGGAGAACAGTGGTCCGCATGAACATCACGCATGAACGAATCAGCATCCTCGGCCTGGGAGCCATGGGGCGTGCGCTTGCGGGCGCGCTTCTCGAAGCGGGCCGCGAGGTGACCGTGTGGAACCGTACCCCCGGAAAGGCGGGCGACCTTGTCGCGCGCGGTGCGCGGGAGGCGTCGAGCGTGGAGGAGGCGATCAAGGCGGGCGACCTGACGGTCGTGTGCCTGCTGGATGACTCCAGCGTCCGTGAAACGCTCGCACCGGTCGCGCCGAAGCTGGACGGCAGGACGCTCGTCGATCTCACCAGCGGCTCCGTGCGGCAGGCGCGGGAGCTCGCCGGATGGCTCAAAGGGTACGGGGTGCGGTTCCTTTCCGGCGGGATCATGGCTGTGCCGCCGACGGTGGGGACGGAGGGAGCCTTCATTCTCTACAGCGGCGCCCGTGACCTGTTCGACCGTGTCGCCCCTGTGCTCAGTCCCATGGCCCGCCCGCACTGGGTGGGCGAGGACCCGGGGTTCGCGGCACTGTACGACATGGCCGCGTTGAGCGGTATGTACGGCATTGCGGCTGGGGCGGACCACGCTGTGGCCATGGTCCACGCAGAAGGCGGCGACGTGGAGACCTTCAAGCGCGAGGTGCTGGGGCTCTGGCTGGAGCAGATGCTCCCGTTCATGGTCGTCGGCGCCGAGGCGAGCGAGACTGTCCTGGAGGACTCCAACCCGGGGATGCAGGCGACTGGCCTGGAGACCATGCTGGCCGCCTCCGAGGAGGCGGGCGTGCCCGCGGAGCTCGTGGGACACCTGCGCGCTTCGCTGTGGCGGATGCGGCACGCGGCCACGGTCGCCTGAGTCTCGCCTCAGGGCTGCGCGGCGGATCCCGGCTACCATGAGGCAGATGCGTAATCCGCCGTACATCTGCGCCCTTGATGCAGTGATGGATGTTGTCGGGGGCAAATGGAAGGCCCTGATCCTTTGGGCATTGGACGCGCGCATCCATCGATTCGGTGAGTTGCGCCGGAGCCTGCCGGGCGTCAGCGAGAAAGTGCTCGCCCAACAACTGCGTGAGCTCGAGGCGGACGGGATCGTCAGCAGGACCGTGTTCGAGGAGACGCCGCCCCGGGTCGAGTACGCGTTGACCGACGAAGGCGTCGCGCTCTTGGCAGCGCTCGGCGCTCTGGGGGAATGGGGTCGTCGCCGCATGCACACGCTCGACCTCGTTCCCACCCACGGCCAGGAGTAAGCGTTGGTCAGCTGATCAGCAACTCCTCTCGGCGGGTGCGAAGTCGGTAGCGGAGCCCTTCCAGTTCGTGGCACCGCTCCTCCAGCCGCTCCACGGCCCCTCGCGCAACACCGACCCTCCGCCCTTCACCACCGGACTTCCGACCACGGCCACTGGGCCTCTGACCGTGGCCACTGAGTGTTCCGCCATGGCACCTCAGCGATGCCGGTTCGACCGTCATTCCCAGTGCCTTGAGTCGCTGGGCGAAGTCCGTCAGGGCCGCTTCGCATGCGCCTCCCCCGGTGTGCAGGAGCGCGGTTCCTGCTGCTCGGGCGCGTTCTCTGGCCGGTAGTTCCACGTCCAGCTCGGACAGTAACCGATTGATCTCCAGCAGTTCGGCGCCTCGCGGGTCGGCCGATGCGGCCACCCGTCGTTCCTCACGTACCAGCAGTTCTTCGTAGAGGTCTTGCGCCGGGCCCACTGCGGCCAGTTCCTGTTCCACCGCCGCGAGCACGACCGTCAGCGCGCCCAGCCGGGCCTCGGCCACGGACACCGACTCCTGATCCCACACGTCAACCGCATCGAGGGCCTTTCGCGCCTCCTGCACGAGGTCGATGATCTCCGCGTGTCGTTCGGTCAGCTCGTCCCTGCGACGTGCCCGGCGGCGGGCCGTACGCAGGTCTTCGTTGATCATTTCAAAGGGGATCACGTGACTTGGACGTCCGCGAGGGCGAGCCGGTTCAGGACGATCATGCAGTTTTACCTTCAAATCGGGCATAGCGGCCATGTGAGGACGGGCTACTGGCGTCAGGCGGCGAAGGCCGGAGCTATGGGGTGGCGGCCGAGCTGGGCCGGGGTGGAGTGGCCGGTGAGGGCTTGGGTGGTGCACAACCAGTCGTTCAGTGAACCCGCGAAGCCCGGCGGCGGGCCGACCTTGAGGCAGGTGACCTGGCCCGTGCCCGGCCCCGGGCCGACCTTGAGGCGGCGGATGCTGCCCGTGCGGCCCAGTTCGCCTATGTCGGCGTTGTACGGCGTGAGCTGGACGCCGAACGGGAGGCCGCTGCCGTCGGGCTGGTCCGATGGCCGTATTCGGAGGTAGTCGTCGATCTGGCGTTCGGTGGCGTCGGGATGGGTGGTGACATAGGCGAGGTGGTCGGTGACCAGGCGGTGGGCGACCGTGCGCAGGAGGTTGATCGCGCACAGGTTGTGGGCGCAGGCGGCGCCGTCGAGGGTGATCTCCGGGAGGGCGAAGCGGCGCATGCCTCGGGAGGTGACGCGCAGGCAGTCGCATACGCCCAGGTCCGCTGGGTCCCACGGCGGGCAGGTGGCGTCGTCGTGAATCTGGACGTCCCAGGAGAGCCAGTCGTCGCCGAGGCTGAACGCCATGGGCTCGGTCGTGCACTTTCCGCAGGTGAGGATCGAGGAGCCGGTCAGCGGGTCGAACAGAAGGCCGCCCGATTCGCGGGCCAGGGCTCTGGCCACGGCCCTTGCCGTCTGGAGGATGGAGGGGAGCTTGTGCGGGGGCGCGCTGGAGGAGATGACGACGTGCTGTTTCGTCCGGCGAAGGCGGCGTCTTTCCTCATCTGAGAGGTTGGGGACACTCGTCGGCTTCCAGGGGGTCGGGTGGTGGGTCATGGTGAGCGATGCGTCGTTCAACGCGGCGAGTGCGGCCTTCTTGAACGGGCCGCCCCCGATGCGCCAGGGCACGAATGACTCCACGTCGAACAGAAGGCGCTCTGTGGCGACGATGAATTGGGAGGTCAGTGTGCTGGGCAGGGGGAAGGTGATCATCATGAACGGCCTCCGGGTGTCGGGCTGACGTTGGGAACGAGCTTGTAGTGGACCCACGTGGGTTGGACCGGGCGGTGGCCCGGGCCGGGAGGTGTTCAGGATGGAAGATGGGGCGAGGGGCAGGGAGAATGGAACGTGGTTCTGTGGAGAACGATCGCTTATCCACAACCAGAGGGGTTGACCTGGGGTTTTACGGCCACGATGCCCCGGTTGGCCCGTGAGTGGCCTGTCGTGAGCGTTTCCGCTTGGTCAGTGCCTCGCTGGTGATCGTTTCGCCAGCAGCTTCTTCACCACCATGACCGGCTGACCGTCGTCGGTCACCTTCACTTTCTTGGTAACGAAGCCCTTGGCCGGAGTCGGCGGGGACGCGACCGTGAACCCGAGCCGAGTCGGAATCACCAAGGTCCCAGCCATCACGCAAGTGCGGTGGTGCTGCTGGCTGGGACCCCACCCCGGCGAGTCCGACGCGCGGCAGCCGGACATCAGCCAGGGTCATCCCCAGACGGTCTCCGGGCCTCACTCCGGGTCAGCCATTGACTGTGTATCTGGAGGCTTTCGCGGCGGCCTGCCCGCCCAGTAGCAGTACCCGAGGTCTGCAAAGACACCTCTGCCACCGGCATCAACGAACCGTTGCCATACCAACTCGGGCACTTCCAGCGCCTTGGGTTTCCAGCCCACCGGCGGCAATGTCCCGGCATACCCTTCGTCGATCTCGAAACGCACCCACCCACGCTTGCCGTCCACTTTCGCAGGCTGATAGCCACCGAAGCGGATTTCGGAATGGAATACACTCCAGCCGTTTTCTCGGACGACTATCCGGTTTTGCCCCCAGCGCACTTCTACAAAGGGACCGAATCTGTCCCGCCGCGCTTCCACGTAGCCGGGATCATCAGTAAGTGGGGTGTAGCCGGTCATGCCATGTCCTCATGACGAGACGCGGATCGCTGACGCGCTTCCACCGGCACCGGCCCGTACATCTTCCGGTGCCTTTCCTCGTACAAGCGCGCTACCCGCATCGCGGCCGTCTCCAGCGCCGACCCCGGGCACGACGTGTACCGCCACTTTCCGGGAACGCTCGTGTCGTCCAAGCACCACCGGAAGCGCCAACCGTCCGTCACGCACTCACACCACACCGCCAACCGCACCGACCAGATCCCCACCAGTGCGATCCCCTCGCACGCTGAGATTTGGGACTCGATACCGAGACGACGCAGGTGGTCCGCCAGTTGATGCGCGAGTCTCTCCGCCGGGCACGATGCGCTCGCCGCCGCCGTCTTTATAGGCCCCCGATGCCATAGAAGATCAGCATCAAGTGGTCTCTCATGCCCCCCGACAAGGCTGACGTGCGTCATATCGGGCTTTTCGCCGCGATTTGAACGCCTCTCGCCTGTTGCCGGATTGGCTCTATCATGTGTCATAGGTCAGGACCTCAATTCCTGATCCAGGCAGCCGCCAGGCATGTCACCGCCTGCAACTCCCGCCTATTCGGCGTCATCGCTCTTCTGCGAGCCCAATCCAATCGCCGGACAACATGCACGGACAGCCGCGTATAGAGGACACTAGAAAACAGAGACCGATAGTCCCCTGTCCGGCGATCCCGATACCCCCCATCCGATCGTGAGGTGCACTCGTGGTCAGACGACCGTCCCGCCCGAAATGGGCAGAACGTCTACGCGCCGAGCGGCAAAACCGACTGTGGTCACAGGACGACCTTGCGAGCGCGCTGGAGAAGGAAGCAGCAGCCGTCAACAAGCGTCTTGGCGCCGCTCTGCCCGCGCGAGCCTCCATCCTCCGCAGGATCACCGACTACGAAGCCGGTAAGCACCAACCCCGAGACCCCTATCGCACGCTCTACTGCCGCGTATTCGGTATGAGCGAGGCCGAACTCTTCGCCGAAGCATCGACTGAGGCGAGCACGCCGCAGGTTGCAGAGGCGCCCATGACATTCAGGCGCGATTTCCGTCATCCAGACGGCAATCAAAGCATGCAGACCGGGACGACAGAACCAGATAGCAAGGAAAGGCTAATTCTGTCCGCCGACGAGATATTTGGTGCCAACCAAGTTGACGCGGACTATGTCCAGGCAATCAGGGAGAGTAACCAGCACTTCGTCGCCATCGATGGCCTTTGCGGAGGAAAAGACATACTCCCACTGGCTGTCAGAACCTTCCGAGCCGCACACGGAAAGCTCGGCAGCGCATCTCTCCACCCCGCTATCCAGCGGGACCTGGAAGCGGCAGCCGGAGAAGCCGGCGAAGTAGCCGCATGGCTGGCCTACGATGCCGACCATCAGTCACTTTCTCGCCAGATCATCCATGAGGCGCTGTTTCTGTCGCGGCTTGCAGGGGATCGCGAGATGGAGCTTTTCGAGCTAACACACCTGGCCATGCAGTCCATTTATCTTCATCGTCCTCGGGAGGCGATGAGGATCGCCGACGATGTCCAAGACGATGCACAAATACCGCCACGAGTCGTAGCGTTGTTCGACATACGGCGTGGTCGTGCGCTGGCCCAGTACGGGGAGCGCGAACGAGCCCTCCGCACCCTTGACAAGGCGCGCTCAGCGCTCGACGACAGCATTACCACTCGTGATCCAAAATGGACTTGGTGGCTGGACGAGGCCGAGGTTATTGGACACAAAGCTACGGCTCACGCCGAGCTCGGAGAATGGCACAATGCCGTCCCGTTGCTCAAAGAAGCAGCCGATCTTCGGCAATCGTCCCGCCGCTCAAGCTATTATGCTTCAGTCCATTTCCTTGATTCGCTGGTACGCGTCCATGCTTGGGGGGAAGCCGAACAGACGATGATCAACGACGTGATGCCCAAAGCACAGGAAATCGGATCAATACGCACCACAAATCTGTTGCTGCGTACCATCGAACGCATCGAGAAGGCCCGTACGGTCGCAACGTCCACATTGGTTGACTCCGCTGCCGACCTCCGCCAACTCCTACACAGGCTGAATTCGTAGGGTCGGTCACCTGAGCGCAGGGTAATCCCTATCCCTGAGGCACGCCTGCGGTGACCTTTCCGCTCGTGCCGGCTGGATCGTGAGCGATGCCCGACGAGGGACGTGCGGTGGCGGCGGGCAGCAGGCAAGGGCTGGCGAAGGGCCGTGGCGTCGGAAAGCCGGTGCGCGGATGGTGTGCGATGGGCGAAGCCCCCTTAGCAGGCGCGCGAGCGCAGCGAGCACCGCTCGGGGCGGGAGCCGCCAGCCCACCCGGTAAGCGGGCAACGGGTGGGTGCCAGGAGAGGCGCGGGTCAGGACGTGGGGCGGTGGATGGTCAGGGATTGGGCCGGTAGGCGGAGGCCGTCGGCTTCGGCGATGACCGGTTCGTCCGAGGCCAGTAGCACCGTCCCGCCCGGCACCGGCACCGTCACTGACTCCTGGGAGAAGTTGACCGAGACGGCCAGCGTCCCCCTCCACATCAGCAGCCACTTCCCCGCTGGGTCCACTTCCACCCGCACCTGGTCCAGCCGGGGGTCCGACAGTTCGGGGAGTGCCTTGCGGAGCGCGATCAGGTCTCGGTACCAGCACAGGAGCGACCAGTGCGCTTCTTCCTTGACTTCGCTCCAGTCCAGTTTCGAGCGTTGGAAGGTCTCCTCGTCGGAGGGGTCAGGGGCGTCCCATACGTATCCGAACCCGTCGAACTCCCGTTCTCGGCGCGCCCCCTCGCTCGCCCGCAGTTCGGGGTCCAGGTGGTCGGAGAAGAACAGGAACGGGGTGCGCGCCCCCCACTCCTCCCCCATGAAGAGCATGGGCGTGAAGGGGGAGGTGAGGAGCAGGCCGGCGCCGAGTTTGAGCGCGGGGACGGGCAGGCGGTCTCCGTTGGGGCGGTTGCCGATCTGGTCGTGGTTCTGCAGGCAGGCCACGAGCCGGTGTCCGGGGACGCCGGCGAAGGGGCGGCCGTGGGCGCGGTGGCGGAAGCTGGAGTGGGACCCGTCGTGCAGCACCCCCGACGTCAGGACTTTGGCCAGCGCCGACAGGTCGGCGAAGTCCTTGTAGTAGCCGTGCGATTCCCCGCTCACGGCGCTGTGCAGGGCGTGGTGGACGTCGTCGTTCCACTGCGCGGTCATGCCCAGGCCGCCGGCGTCGAGGGAGCGCACCATGCGCGGGTCGTTGAGGTCGGATTCGGCGATCAGACACAAGGGACGGCCGACGGAGCAGGCCAGCGCGTCCACCTCTTCGGCCAGTTCGGCCAGCAGGTGGGTGGCGCGGCGGTCGTGCAGGGCGTGTACGGCGTCGAGTCGCAGCCCGTCGATGTGGAAGTCGCGCAGCCACTGCACGGCGTTCCCGATGAGGTACCGCCGCACTTCGTCGGACCCCGGCCCGTCCAAATTGACCGCATCGCCCCAATAACTGCCCTTAAATCCGGAAAAATAGGGGGCGAACGGGTGCAGGAAGTTCCCCGACGGCCCGAGGTGGTTGTACACCACGTCCAGGATCACACCGATCCCCGCCCGATGACACGCGTCCACGAACGACTTGAGCCCGTCAGGCCCCCCATACGTCTCGTTCACCGCATAAAGATCAACCCCGTCGTACCCCCAGTTCCGCCCCCCGGGAACCGGCGCCACCGGCATGATCTCGACGAAGTCCACCGACAGCTCCACGAGGTGCGGCACCTTCTCGATGGCCGCCGCGAACGTCCCCGCCCCCGTGAACGTCCCCACGTGCAGCTCGTAGATCACCGCGCCCCGCAGGTCGCGTCCCTTCCATTCGTGGTCGGACCAGGTGAAGCGGGCGTGGTCGTACACGACGCTGGGCCCGAAGATCCCCTCGGGCTGCCGGCGGGAGCGCGGGTCGGGGTAGGGCCCGGCGCCGTCCACCAGGTACGCGTATTGGGTGCCGTGCCGGGCCCCGCCCACCTCGGCCGACCACCACCCGCCCGCCCCCGCCGACATCGCCCGGCGCGCGCCCATGACGACCATCTCGACAACCGTGGCCCGCGGTGCCCAGACCTCAAAGATCATGTCTCTCCAGGAGTGCGACAGGATACTGACCGAGCAGGTGGGCGAGCGGGATCCGCCCCGTGTAGAGGCCGCCGGTGAGCAGGTCGCGCCAGGTGCCGGCGGGCAGCGCCAGGAACGTCGTGCCCCATCCCGACCGCGCCAGCCGTACCGGGAGCCGGGTGGCCACCGCGACCGCCATGGGCCGGGTGCGGGCGTCGAGCCCGCGGGCGAAGGCGATCACGTGCTCCGCCGCGGAGCCCTCCGCCGACAGCGGCAGGTATGGCGCCGCGCCCCCGAGCCGGCGGCGCAGCCGCAGCGCCTGGGTGGTCACCAGGAGCTTGGCCGCATCCCAAGAGGTGTCGGGTTTGCGGGGGTAGGTCACCGGCCGCCGGTTGTCCGGATCGACCAGCGAGAAATCGGTGGTCTCGTTGCCCTGGTACACGTCGGGCACCCCGGGCATCATGAGCTGCACCAGCTTGGCCCCGAGCGAGTTGCACAGCGCGTACGGCTCGATCCGCGCGGCGAACTCGCCGGGCCCCGGCAGTAAGACGGCGGCCGCGGCGAAGTCTCGCAGCCGCCGCTCATAGGACGGATCCGGATTTATCCAGGAAATGGCGGTTTTGGCCTCCCGTGCGGCCTTGAGCAGGTAATCCCCGAACCGCTCGACCGAGATCGGCCACGCCGCCATGAGATTCTGCCAGGCCAGGTAGTCGAGGTTCGGGTCGAAGCGCACGGCCGCCGACCACTGCGCCACCGCCTCGGCCCACTCGCCCGGCAACTCCGCCAGCACCGACAGCCGCGCCCGCACGTCCTCAGAGCGCTTGGTGTCGTGCGTGGACAGCGTCGTCATCGTGTACGGCCGCAGTTCGGCGCAGAACGCGTGGAAGTCCTCGACCGACGTCCCGAAGGCGTCCGGCTCGCCGCCGACCTCGTTCAGGCAGGCCAGCGGGTACCACCGGTAGAGCGCGGTGTCCTCGACGCCCTTGGCCATCACGGGGCCGCACGCCTGCTGGAAGCGGGTGACCGCCTCCTCCGGTCCGCGCAGGACCTTGCGGACCAGCGGCAGCACGGCGGGAGAGCAGGACTCGGCGGCCATCTCGACGATCTCGGCGGACTCCGGCGGCGGCTCCTCCCCCGGCACCACGTACGCCCGGTAGACCGGCATCGCCGCGAGCAGCTCGCGTACTGCCTCGGGGGAGCTGGAGGTGAGCCTGGCCAGCCGGTCGACCTCGGCTCCGAAGAACAGCTCCAGCACCTCCCGCTTCGCCCGCGCCATCACCGGACGGTACTCGGCGGGCTGCCCGGTCAGCTCGCAGAAGAGCCGGACGAGCGGCTCGCGGCCCGCCGGATCGACGAACAGGCCGTTGACCCGGTTGAGCACGTCGTAGCCCGTGGTGCCGTCGCAGGCCCAGTCGCCGGGCAGCCGCTCGGGGCCGATGAGGATCTTCTCCACGACGGTCCACGCCTCGCCGGCCCGCGCGCGCAGCCGTTCGAGGTAGCCGCGCGGATCGGCCAGCCCGTCGGGGTGGTCCACGCGCAGCCCGTCCACCAGGCCCTCGTCGAGGAGCCAGAAGATCACCTCGTGGGTGGCGAACAGCACGGACGGGTCCTCCACCCGCAGCCCGATTAACGAGGACACGTCGAAGAAGCGACGGTAGCCGGGCCCTTCGCGCCAGTCGACGAGCCGATAGTGGCCGGGATGGGGGTAGGCGTGCTCGTGGTAGCGCAGCACGTCGCCGTCCACCACCGGCTCGGTGTCATCGCCGAGCACGGGCAGCGCGACCTTCCCTTCGACCCAGTCGAGGTCGAACCAGGACGCGTACGGCGAGTCAGGGCCGTACCTGAGCACCGACCAGAACGGAGCGTTGACCGTGTTCATGTGGTTGGGCACGATGTCCAGCACGATGCCCAGGTCATGGGCGGCCAGTTGCTGGGCCATCTCCCTGAACCCGGTCGCCCCGCCGAACTCCTCCCTGATCTTGGAGTGGTCGGTGACGTCGTAGCCGTGCCGCGACTCGGGCACGGCCTGCAGGATCGGTGACAGGTAGACGTGGCTGACGCCGAGGTCGCGCAGGTAACCGGCGATCTCGGCCACCTGGGCGAAACCGAAGTCGGGGGTGAGCTGCACCCGGTAGGTGGAGGCCGGCCTAGACACGGCGCAGCACCCGTACACTCCGTCCGGGCACGGCGATCGCCTCGCCCGCCCGGCACATCCGCACGTCGAGCCTGATCGGCATGGCCGTGTCGATCTCCGTGTGCCACATCTCGCCATAGTCCTCGGGGATGGTGAACTTGATCGTGTCGTGGTGGGCGTTGAACAGCACCAGGAACGAGTCGTCCCTGATCGGCCGGCCGCGCCGGTCCGGCTCGGTGATGGCGTCGCCGTTCAGGAAGACGGCCAGCGACTTGGCGTATCCGACGTTCCAGTCGCCGTCGATCATCTCCTCGCCTGACGGGGTGAGCCAGGCGATGTCGTTCAGCCCGCGTACGGGCTTGCCGTAGAAGAACCGCCTGCGGCGGAAGACCGGGTGTTTCTTGCGCAGCGCCGCCAGGCTCTGGGTGAACTCCAGCAGCAGCCAGTTCTCGCGGATGTCGGACCAGTCGACCCAGGTCAGCTCGTTGTCCTGGCAGTAGCCGTTGTTGTTGCCCTGCTGGGTGCGGCCCAGCTCGTCGCCGTGGGAGAGCATCGGCACGCCCTGCGACAGGAAGAGCGTGGTCAGGAAGTTGCGTTTCTGCTGCTCGCGCAGCGACTCGATGGCGATGCCCGCCGGGCCCTCCTCGCCGCAGTTCCATGACCTGTTGTCGTCGGTGCCGTCGCGGTTGCCCTCCTTGTTGGCCTCGTTGTGCTTGTGGTCGTAGGAGACGAGGTCCTGCAGGGTGAAGCCGTCGTGGCAGGTGACGAAGTTGATCGAGGCGGCGGGACGGCGGCTGTCGTCCTGGTAGAGGTCGCTCGAACCGGTGAACCTGGATCCGAACTCCGGCAGCGTGGCCGCCTGCCCGCGCCACAGGTCGCGGATCGTGTCGCGGTAACGTCCGTTCCATTCCGTCCACCGAGATGGGAAATTTCCGACTTGGTAGCCGCCTGGCCCGACGTCCCACGGCTCCGCGATCAGCTTCACCTGCGACAACACCGGGTCCTGCTGCACCAGGTCGAAGAACGAGCTCAGCCGGTCGACCTCGTGCAGCTCGCGCGCCAGCGTCGAGGCCAGGTCGAAGCGGAACCCGTCGACGTGCATCTCGATGACCCAGTACCGCAGCGAATCCATGATCATCTGCAGGACGTGCGGCGAGCGCATGAGCAGGCTGTTGCCCGTGCCGGTGGTGTCGACGTAGTAACGCTTGTCGTTCTCGGCGAGCCGGTAGTAGTCGGAGTTGTCGATCCCCCGAAGCCCCAGCGTCGGCCCCAGGTGGTTGCCCTCGGCGGTGTGGTTGTAGACGACGTCGAGGATGACCTCGATGCCCGCCTCGTGCAGCCCCCTGACCATGGCCTTGAACTCCAGCACCTGCTGGCCGCGCTGCCCCTGGCTGGAGTAGCGGTTGTGCGGGGCGAAGAAGCCGATCGAGTGGTAGCCCCAGTAGTTGGACAGACCGCGCTGCTCCAGGATCTGGTCGGTGACGAACTGGTGGACCGGCATCAGCTCCAGCGCCGTCACGCCCAGCTTGGTCAGGTGGTCGAGGATCTCGGGGTGGTGCAGGGCCGCGTACGTGCCGCGCAGGTGCCTGGGGATCTTGGGGTGGCTGTACGTCAGCCCGCGCACGTGGGCCTCGTAGATCACGGTGTCGTGGTACGGCGTCGCGGGCGGCCGGTCGTGGCCCCAGCCGAAAAAGGGGTTGATCACGATCGAGCGCGGCACGTAGGGGGCCGAGTCCAGGTCGTTCCTGGTGTCGGGCGCGCCGAACCGGTAGCCGTACACCGCCTCGTTCCACCTCACGCCGCCCTCGATGGCCATCGCGTACGGGTCGAGCAGCAGCTTGGCCGGGTTGCAGCGCAACCCGCTCGCAGGGTCGTACGGCCCGTGGACGCGGTAGCCGTAACGCTGGCCGGGGCCGATGCCCGGCAGGTAACCGTGCCAGATGAACCCGTCGACCTCGCTGAGCGGCACCTTCGACTCGACGTTGTCCTCGTCGAACAGGCACAGCTCCACCTGGTCGGCGACCTCGGTGTAGAGCGAGAAGTTGGTGCCCGCGCCGTCGTAGGTCGCCCCGAGCGGATAGGGGTCTCCGGGCCAGATCTCGATCATCGAGGCTCCCTTGCGGTCTCTCCCCATGTTCTGTTCCCCTGCTGCGCCGAACAAGCCCGGCCGACGCCGATCCGTACCAACCTGGTCATCACACCACCCTGGCAACCTGCCGCGCCGTGGCCCTTTCAAACAGCCGCCCGATTCGAAAAAACCCAGGTGGTGGCGCGCGGCGGGGGTGCCGGTCGGCCAAGATGGACCGATGAGCGTTGAGTTGATGGTCTGGGACGAGCCGGTGCCGATCACCAGGGATCAGGCCCGCACCGCCTACCTGGCGGTCAAGCGGACCGACCCGGTGACAGGCGGAGCGGTGCCCGAGGTCGCCAAGGAGTTGCCGGGGAAGATCACGCTCTATCCGGGGCACGTGCTGGTGACGATGGACCTGGACACGATGGACGAGATGTCCGCGCAGGTGTTCACGCTCGCGCAGGCGCACGGGCTGGTGTGTTACGACCCGCAGCGCGATCTGGTGCACAACGTGGCGCCGCTGGGCGTGTACGAGGGCATGCAGCTCCACACGGGCGACGGCATGATCGTCAAGGATCCCGACCTCGGTCTCGTCCACGACGTCCTGGCCACGTTGTCACCGCAGAACCCCTTCGTGGCCCTGGTCAACTTCGGCCGCCACTTCCTGCAGGTCTCGCCCGGATACGAGCTGGAGTACAAGGAGGGCACGCTCGTCCGCACGACGGTGGCGGAGCTGGCCGAGGTGCAGCGGGCCTTCCACGACTACGCCACGGGCGAGCGCTCGTTCCTGTCCCGCCACGAATGGTCGGCCTAGATCACCTGCCGCAGCAGGTCGGGGTCCACGTTCCCGCCCGACAGCACCGTGACGGTACGTCCTGCGGGGACCCGCCCCGACAGCAGGGCCGCCGTGGCCACCGCCCCGCTCGGCTCGGCCACCAGCCGGGCCCTGCGCGCCAGGTGGCCCATGGCGGCCCTGATCTCGTCCTCGGTGACGGTGACGATCCCGTCGAGGCGCGCGTTCAGATGCGCGTACGTGAGCTCCGACAGGCACGTGCGCAGCCCGTCGGCGATCGTGCGGAAGGTGCGCGCCGGCTCCCACACCACGACCCGCCCGGCGGCCAGGCTCTGCGCCGCGTCGCCCGCCAGCTCGGGCTCGACCCCGATCACCCGCGCGTCCGGCCGCAGCGCCTTGACCGCCGTGCTCACGCCCGAGGCCAGCCCGCCCCCGCCGACCGGCACCAGCACCACCTCGACGTCCGGCAGATCCTCGACGATCTCCAGCCCGACCGTCCCCTGCCCGGCGATGATCGCCGGATGGTCGTACGGCGGCACGAGCGTCAGCCCGCGCTCGGCGGCCGTCTTCTCCGCCACGCTCTCGCGCTGCTCGGGCGGCACGACGACCACCTCGGCGCCCCACCCTCGGATCGCGTCCGTCTTGACCCGCGGCGTGCCCTCGGGGACGACGACCACGCACGGCACCCCGAACTCCTTGGCCGCGTACGCGAGGGCCTGCCCGTGGTTGCCGGAGGAATGGGTCACCACCCCGTCGGGGCGCAGGGAGGCGACCGCGTTGTAGGCTCCGCGGATCTTGAAGGCGCCGACCGGCTGCAGGCTCTCGGGCTTGACCCACGCCTCGCCCATCCGCACGAGCGGTGTGCGCACCGCCACCGCCTTGATCCGCTCGGCCGCCGCGCGGACGTCATCGATCGTCACCAGCTCCATGAGACCCAAGCATGAGGCAATATCGGGACGCATGAGAACCCTGTACCCGCCCATCGACCCCTACGACTCCGGCCTGCTCGATGTCGGCGACGGCAACCTGATCCACTACGAGGTGAGCGGCAACCCCGACGGCAAGCCGGCCGTCATGCTCCACGGCGGCCCCGGCGGCGGGTGCAGCGCCAGGCAACGTCGCCAGTGGAACCCTGATCTGTACCGCATCGTCCTGTTCGACCAGCGCAACTGCGGACACAGCCTGCCGCACGCCGGCGACCCGGCCACCGACCTGAGCGCCAACACCACCTGGAACCTGGTCGCCGACATGGACAAGCTCCGCGAGCACCTGGGCATCGAGCGCTGGCAGGTGTTCGGCGGGTCGTGGGGCAGCGCGCTCGCGCTCGCCTACGCCCAGACCCATCCTGACCGGACGACCGAGCTGGTGCTGCGCGGGATCTTCACGCTGCGGCCCGAGGAACTGCACTGGTTCTACCAGGCGGGCGCCAACCACCTCTTCCCCGACCTGTGGGAGTCGTACGTGCGCCCGATCCCGGAGGAGGAGCGCGGCGACCTCATCGCGGCCTTCCGCCGGCGGCTGGAGGGGCAGGACGACGCGGCCCGGCTGGCGGCGGCCAGGGCGTGGGCGCAGTGGGAGGCGGGCACGATCACGTTGCTGCCGGACCCTGAGCTGGTCGAGGAGTTCGGCGAGGAGCAGATGGCCATCTGCTTCGCCAGGATCGAGAACCACTACTTCACCCACGCCGGCTGGTTCGAGCCCGGGCAGCTCATCAGGGACGTCGACCGCATCCGGCACATCCCTGCGGTGATCGTGCAGGGCCGCTACGACGCCTGCACGCCCATGGCCACCGCCTGGGAGCTGCACCGGGCCTGGCCCGAGGCGGAGTTCCACGTCGTCCAGGACGCCGGCCACTCGGCCACAGAGCCCGGCATCGTGGACCGGCTCATCGCGGCGACAGACGGGTTCTCACTAGACGCACCGCGGGGGTGACTGCCCCCACCAGCAGCAGCGCGAACAGCGGCGCGAGCACCAGCCCCAGCACGAAGCCCGCCGCCACGTCGTGCGGGTAGTGCACGCCCACGAACACCCGCGAGAACGCCATGAGCGCCGCCAGCGGCAGCACCGCCCAGGCCAGGGCGCGCCAGGCCAGCACGAGCGTGGCGGCGGCGCCGGCCGCGATCACCGAGTGGTTGCTGGGGAAGGACCAGTCGTCCGGGGGCGGGCAGGCGGCGATCGTCGTGACCCCGCCCCTGCACGGCCGGTCCTCCCTGATGACGAGCTTGAGCGCCTCGCTCACGACGTAGGCGAACACCACCCCGGCGGGGCCCGCGATCACGATGGCCAGGTCGCGGGCCGGGGCCCGCCACGCCCGGAACGCGGCCACCCCGAACAGCGCGACGAACACGAACAACCCGGCGTCGGTGCCGACTTCGGCGAAGGTATGGAGCCAGGAGGGGGTGGTGAGGGCGAAGCCGACGATGTCGTGGTACACACGTGTCCTATCCATGAACGGGTAATGGACACGACCTTACGAACAAAGATCGTCAAACGCCTCGGCCTTAAGGTGGAAAGCCGGGAAAAACTCCACCGAACGTTTCGGATCAAGACAGCGTGTTCCCAGCTCGGAGCGGGTAGGAGGGCAGTCGTGATCGGAGCGCACGTGATCGTCGGCTACACCAGTGACCAGGGCGGCAAAGACGCGCTCGCCCTCGGCTCCGCGATCACCCGGGTCACCGGCGGCGAGCTCACGATAGCGACGATCTACCCGCCGGGCAGCCCGGGGCTGGCGGTCGAGGCGCAGGCCAACCTGGCGCACGCGGCCGAGGAGCTGGGGCAGGCCCCCGCCGAGTACCTCACCTACGAGAGCAGGGGCGCGGGGCGCGGGTTGTCGGTGCTGGCCAGCAGGATCAGGGCCGACCTGATCGTGGTCGGGTCGGCGGAAGGAGGCAGGAACGGCCGCATCGAGATCGGCTCCACCTCCGACCACCTGCTGCACCTGTCGTCGGAGGCGGTCATGCTGGCCCCGGCCCAGTACGTCCCGTCGCAGGAGCCGGCCCGGCTGACCCTGGCCTACGTGCACCGGCCGCAGTGCGACGCGGCGGTCGAGCAGGTGGCCCAGGCGGCGCTGCGGCTGGGCGTGCCGCTCCGGCTGATCACGCTCGACCTGCGCACAGAAGACCCGGGCAAGCTCATGGACGATCTCGCGCTGGCCGTGCGGCTGGCCTGGGAGAGCACCGGGATCGAGGCCGAGTCCGAGGTCGCCGAGGGCCACGACGTGGCCTCCGCGCTGGAAAGCCTCGACTGGCTGCCGGGCGAACTGCTGGTCTGCGCGGCCAGCGAGGACGCCCAGCCGCACCGGGTCTTCCTCGGCGAGCTGGCCATGAAGGTGCTGCGGGCCTCGTCCTGCCCCGTCACCGTGCTCCCTCGGGGGTTCTCCTGACCTGCGGTGCGGCCTCTGCCATGACCCGCTCGTACAGCTCCAGGTAGCCCGCGGCCATCACGGACGGCGTGAAGCGGCGCCTGGCCTCGCTGCGGCACTCCTCGGGGTCGAGTTCGTCCACCCGCAGCAGCCATTCGGCCAGTTCGTCCTCGGTGTCGGCGAGGAATCCCGTGCGGCCGTGCTCGATGATCTCCGGCAGGCAGCCGCGGCGCAGGCCCACCGCCGGCACCCCGAGCGCCAGCGCCTCCACGACGGCCGTGCCGCCCGGCTCGTCCCATTGGATGGGGAAGAGGGCGGCCCGTGCCGAGCCGTAGAGGTGGTCCCTGTCCTGGCCGCCGACCGCGCCGACCCATCTGACCAGCTCGCCGTCAAGGTGGGGCGTGACGTGGTCGAGGTGGTAGCGCACGTCGGGGTGGCCGTGCAGCGGGTGGTGGGGGTCGTGTATGACGACGTCCAGCTCGTCCTGGCTGTTGCGGCCGCTCACGGGGCCCGCCAGCACCAGCGGGAGCCCGAGCTTCTGGCAGATCCTGGCCGCCACGTGCTGGCCCTTGAGCCGGCAGATCCGGCCCATGACCACCAGGTGCCCGCCCCGCTCCACCCGCAGGTCGTAGGCGGCCAGCGGGGTGGCCAGGTGGACGGCTCCGAGCGAGACGGAGCGCAGCGCGGCGGGGGCGCGGGCGAGCTGCGACTCCGAGACCCCGTTGACCGCGATCGACGGCGGGAAGGCGCCGTAGAAGGCCGGGTGTTTGCGCAGGTCCCAGTGGAGGGTGTGCAGGACGGGCGGCCCGCCCAGCGCCGACAGCACCGCGGGGCCGACCACCTCCAGGTGGTCGTGGACCAGGTCGATGTCCTCGCGGGCGCGCAGCGCGGCGGCCACCATGGCCTGGTGCGCGTGGGCGATGCCCATGACCTGGTTGTACGGCTTCTGCAGTTCGGCGAACTGCCCGTCGTCGTAGGCGCTGATGAGCTCGTCCACCTGCAGCGTGCTCGACGCGACCGAGGCCAGCACCACGTGCACGCCGCGCTCGCGCAGCGCGGGGACCAGCGTGGCCACCACGTTCTCGATCCCGCCATAGCCAGGAGGCGGGACCGCGAGCCACGGCCCCGCGTTCACCAGGACTCTCATGCCACGTCCTCCTCAAGGACGAGGGAGGCGAGCGGAGGCCGCTCGTCCACGGCCAGGTCCACCACGTCGGCCCCGCCCTCCAGCCCGAACTGGAGCATGGTGCGCGCCGGGGTCTCCGACACACGGCCCTGCCGTTGCAGGCGGGACCAGGCGGTGAGCATGATCTGCCCGGCCATCCTGCCGAGCGCGGTCATCGACTGGTGGGTGTGGGTGCGATACCCCAGGTCCACCTGGGCCATCGCGTCGAGTCCGACGAGTTCGAGCAGGTCGACGAGGAGTCCGAACTCCACGCCGTACTCGGTGACGAACGGCACGGCTTCCAGCACCGAGCGACGGCCGGCGTACTCGCCGCCGAGCGGCTGGGCGATTCCGGCGAGTTCCGGCCAGAACAGGTTGATCAGGGGGCGGGCGACCAGTTCGGTGACCCGGCCGCCGCCACCGGGCTGGACGGAGCCGTCGGCGCCGACGTACGGCCGCTCGTAGGTGGCCTTGACGAAGTGGATGTCGGAGTTCGTCAGCAGCGGCCCCACCAGCCCCGACACGTAGTGGGCGCCGAAGCTGCGCAGGTCTGCGTCGATGTACACGACGATGTCGCCGGTGGTGGCGGCCAGCCCCTTCCACAACGCCTCCCCCTTGCCCGTCAGCGGGGGCAGGTGGGAGAGCACGGCGTTCTGCGCCACGACGCGCGCGCCCGCCTCTCGGGCCCGCTCCGCCGTGGCGTCGGTGGAGTTGGAGTCGACGACCAGGATCTCGTCCACGAGCGGCGCCCGCTCGACGAGGTCGCGGCGGATGACACGGACGATGTCGCCGACCGTGCTCTCCTCGTCGCGGGCGGGCAGGACGACGCTGATCGTGGTGGTTCCCTTGGCCAGGATTAAAGCGTCGACCGGCCACTCGGCCGCGGTGCTCGAGTGCGGGCCGTACCATTCCTTCACTCTGGCCAAGGTGCGCAGATCTGTTTCCATGCGGTCAGCCTCGATCCCCTTGGGCCACAGCATCTGCCCGACCTATACGCATTTCTCCATTCTAGTTTGATTACAGCTGAGTGTGGCATATGCCAGATTGTGTCCCCAATGAGCCGTGTCGGAATCATAGGTGCCGGAAATGTCGCCGCTCGCCACGCAGACGTCCTGTCCGGATTTCCCGATGTCGTGATCGCGGGAATCGCTGACACAGATCTTCACAAGGCCGAAGCTCTGGCCGCAAGGTACGGCGCGCCCGCCTACGGCGGCCACGCGGACCTGCTGGATGCGGACGATCTGGATGCGGTTTACATCTGCGTGCCACCTTTCGCGCATGGCAGCCCGGAACATGATGTTCTGTCGTGCAATCTTCCGATCTTTGTGGAAAAACCCCTTTCGCTTGACCTCCACACCGCGGAAAAAATCGCGTCCGAAATAGACAGGAGATCTTTGCCATCGGCTGTCGGACATCATTGGAGATATCTAGACATCATCGGGCAGGCCCACGACCTTCTCGCCGGCCGCCCCGTCCACCTGGCCCTCGGGCACTGGCTCGACAAGGTGCCGCCGGTCGCCTGGTGGCTCGACCCGGCCATGTCGGGCGGCCAGATCGTCGAGCAAGCGGTCCACGTGCTGGACCTGGCGCGGCTCCTGGTGGGCGAGGTGTCGATGGTGCACGCGGTGCCGGCGCAGACCACCTCCGACGGCCAGGTGGACCGGGCCACGGCGGCGGTCATGCGCTTCGCCGGCGGGGCGTCGGGGCTGCTGGCCACCTCCTGCCTGCTCACCCAGAAACACCGGGTGGGGCTGGAGGTCTGCGCCGACGGCATCGCGCTGGAGCTCAGCGAGACGCGACTGCTGGTGGACGGGCAGCGGGTGATCGAGGACGAGGGCCGGGCCAAGACGCGGGTGGACCGCGCCTTCATCGACGCGGTCCAGGGCAAGGACGCCGACGTACGCGTGCCGTACCGTGAAGCCCTGCGCACCCACCGCCTGGCGCTCGCCCTGGCCCAGTCAGCCGCCGAACGACGGCCGGTGCTGCTCCCATGATGAACAGAGTGCTCAGCATCGAGGCCCCAGGGCACGTCACGCTGGTCGAAGAGAAGTTGTCCGATCTGCCCGAAGGCGGGTTCGTCGTGGCGACCACGCACAGCGGCGTGTCGGCAGGGACCGAGCTCACCTACGTCAAGGGCACCAACCCCTACCTGGGCGCGACGTGGGATCCGGCGCTCGGGCTGTTCATGGACGGCGCGCCGTCCATCGCCTACCCCGTGCGCGGCATCGGCTACATGCAGGTCGGCCTGGTGGTGGAGACGCGAACGCGGGCGGTGCGCGAGGGCTCGCTGGTCGCCATGTGTTACGGGCACCGCACGGCGTACGTGGCCGACCCGATGCGGGACAGGTTCGTGGAACTGCCCGGCGACCTCGATCCCGTGCTCGGCATCTACGTGGCCCACATGGGCCCGATCTGCGCCAACGGCCTCCTGCACGCCGCGCACGACCTGCACGGGCCCGCAGTGCGGCACCTCGGCGACGGCGTACGCGGCCGGCGGGTCGCGGTCGTCGGCGCGGGAGTGGTGGGGCTGCTGACGGCCTGCTTCGCCATCTCGGGCGGCGCGGCCGAGGTCGTGGTGGTGGACGAGACCCCGGCCAGACTCGCGGTGGCGCGGGCGCTCGGCGCGAACACGCTGGCCGCCGACGACGACCCCGCGGTGGCGCTCAAGCGCCGCTGGCGGCACGGCGTGAACGATCGCGGCGCCGACCTGGTGTTCCAGTGCCGCGGCCAGACCAGGGCACTGGCGCTCGGGCTCAAGCTGCTGCGCCCCCAGGGCACGCTGGTGGACCTGGCCTTCTACACGCAGGGCGCGCACGACGTACGACTCGGGGAGGAGTTCCACCACAACGGGCTGACCGTGCGCTGCGCCCAGATCGGCCGGGTGCCGCGCGGCCTCGCGCACGCCTGGGACAGAGAACGGCTCTCACACGAGACGATCAGCCTGCTCAGGGAGCACGGCGGGCCACTACGCGAGCACGTGGTCACCGATCTCGTCGGTTTCGCCGAGGCCCCCGGACTTCTCGCCGATCTCGCGGGCCGCCGCAGGCAGACGCTCCAGGCCGTGCTCTGCGACCACGTCGAGGATGAGGGCGGCTGACCAGCTGAAGTCGTGGCAGCCGTGGCCGCGCAGCGTGGACGGGTCGAAGTACTCGCGGAAGCCGGAACGCGACACCGCGGTGGCCATCCCGCCGGCGAGCAGGCCGGCCAGGTCGGGGCGGCGGTCCTTGAGCCCGTGCCAGACCAGCCAGGCGAGGTTGATCCAGCTCGGGCCGCGCCAGTAGCGGGCCGTGTCGAACTCGGGCGCGGCCGGTGAGTAGCTGGGCAGCACGCCGTCCTTGAGCGCGAACCGGTCGAGCGCGGTGCCGATCAACGCGTTCACGACGCCGATCGGCAGGCCCGCCAGCATGAGCGGGGTCAGCCCTGCGGCGCTGCTTGAGCGCATCAGGTAGCCGGTGCGCAGGTCGCGCGGGTGGAACAGGCCGTCGTCATACAGGTGCTCGACCATGGCGGCGGTGACCGCGGCCGCCTCGCGCTCGTGGGGCCGGGGGTCGGCGCCGCACGCCTCGGCGATCTTGGCCAGCGTCGACTCTGCCAGCCCGTACGCGGCGTTGAACAGGGGGTCCTCGATGTGGAAGGCCCCGGGCTCGCGGTAGCCGGAGTCGCGGTAGGCGCGGGCGAGCGCGACATAGCGTTCGTAGTCGCGGTCGGTGGGCCGCTCAGAGGCCTCGACCGAGGCCAGGTCTTTGCGGACGAACCCGGACTGGCCGGTCTCGACGGCGCTGAGCGGCAGGTCCCAGGCCGGGCTGTTGTCCATGCCCGACTCCCAGGGGTGCACGATGGAGATCAGGCCCTCGGCGGAGCGCCGGGCCGCGCGCAGGAAGTCCTGCTGGGCCACGAGCTTGGGGTAGATCCGGCGCAGGAACGCCGCGTCGGGGTCGGCCAGGTGTGTCTTCCACGCCGCCAGCGCGTGCACGGGCGGCTGGACGATGCCGGAGGTCGCCGAGCCGGACGGCGCGCGGCAGGCCCAGAACTCGGGGCCGGGGAAGTAGGCGCCCTCGGGCACCGCGGGGTTGAAGACGATGTGCGGCACCCTGCCGTCCTGCCACTGGGCCCCGAACAGGGACAGCAGCTCCAGCCTGGCCCTTCTGGGCGCCCACCGGGCGTTGCCGATCGCGATGAAGGCGGAGTCCCAGCTCCACTGGTGGGGGTAGAGACGGCGGGAGGGAACCGTGTGGCTGCCGTCCCAGTTGGCCACGAGAACACGCACGGCTTCGCGGAGGATCATACAAATTTCCTGACAAAGGCTGCGGTTTGGGGAAGGACGATCTCGGGTTCGCCGCGGAGCCGGCACTCCAGGGCGAGGTAGCCGTCGAAGCCGACGGCGTCGAGCGTCGCGAGCTGCGCGGCCCAGTCGAGGTGGCCGGTGCCCGGCTGATTCCTGTTGGACTCGCTGATCTGCATGTGCGCGAGGTAGGGGGCGGCCTCGGCCAGCGCGCGGCAGGGGTCGTCCTCCTCGATGTTCATGTGGTAGGTGTCGCCGACGATCCTGATCGAGTCCATGGAGCAGTAGGAGACCGCCTCGGCCAGGGTGTTGACCATGTGGTTCTCGTAGCGGTTGAGCGGCTCCAGCATGATCAGCACGCCGTTGCGCTGCGCGTGCTCGCCCAGGATGCCCAGGGCCTCGGCCAGCACCTCGCGGTCCTCCTCCTGGCTGCGCGGCGGCTCGAACGGCGGCAGCCGGCGCGAGAACTGCCCCCACGAGGCCGGAGTCATGACGCCGAGGCCGCCCAACTCGCCGATCACCGTGAGCTGCGATCTGAGCTGCTGGATGGCGTCCTTGCGCTTGGCCGGGTCGAAGTCGCCGATGAAGTGGGACATCTCCACGCAGACCGTCGGCATGATCACGCCGTCGGCCCGTGCCCGCTTGAGCTCGGTCAGGCGGCCGGCGAAGTGGAAGTCGCCCTTGCCGCGCAGCTCGATGGCCTCGAACCCGGCCTCGACCGCGAAGGCGTACTTCTCCTGCAGCGTCCGGCCTGGCAGAAGCTGCTCCTGGACGGCGAGCTTCATGGCGACTCCTCGAATCGGAAGACGAGCTGGAGCACCTTGTGCCGGTGCTTGTCGAGCAGGTCGAACGCCTCAGGAGCCCGCTCGATGGGCATGACCTCGCTGATGAGCCGCAGGGCGTCGACCTGCCCCTCGTGCACCAGCGCCATGAACGTGCGCTGCAGGCGTTCGACGTCCCAGCGATGCGCCAGCCACGAGGCGACGCCGCCGATCTGTGAGGAGACGAGCTGGACCTGGTTGTGATGGAACTCCTCGCCCAGCCGCAGCCCGATGGCGTCACCCTGGTAGAACCCGGCCGCCACGACTCTGCCACCCTTGCGCACGGTCCTGATAGCCTCGTGCAGGCCCTGGTGGCTGCCGCTGAACTCGATGACGGTGTCGGCGCCCTCGTCGCGCTTGCGCATGAACTCGGCCACCGAGCCCGAGGCCACGTCGAACGTCTCCGATGCGCCGAACTCCCTGGCCAGCTCCAGCCGCTCGGGGATGGAGTCGGCCGCGACCACCCTGGCGCCGCTCAGCACGGCCAGGCGGGTGGCCAGCAACCCGATGACGCCCTGGCCGAAGATCGCGATCTGGTCGCCCAGGTGCACGTCGGCGGCGTGGACGGCGTTGAGCGCGATGGCGCCCACCCGCGCGAACACGCCTGTGAGCGGGTCTGCGCCGGGCGGCAGCACGTGGCCGACCAGCCTTTCGGCGGGGACCACGGCCTCGGCGCGGTGGCCCCAGATGCCCCACACGAGGCTGCCGATCGGCGGGTCGGCCACGTCGGGCGCGGCCTCGATGACCTCGCCGACCTCCTGGTAGCCCCAGCCGGTGAGCGGGTAGCCGTGCGTCTGGCCCTCGACGAAGAGCCGGCGCTCGGTGTCCCATTTGCGGTTGAGGTAGGGGTTGGTTCCCCTATAGGCGGTTAGTTCGGTGCCCGCTGAGATTCCCGAGTAGATCGTGCGAACCCGCACGGAGCCCGGCACGAGATCGGCGGGCGGTTCCAGGCTGACGCGGACTTTGCCTGGCTCTTGGAAGGTGATGACTCGCATTCCCCACACTTACGATATTCGATCAAACGGAAGGCAAAGACTTAGCCCTTGTTCGCACACCATAGTTGCGCTCGTAACACGCTTAAGTCTACGACTTCCATCGGAGGTGGCTGATGAAATTGGGGTTCCTGACTGCGTGTCTTCCGGAAAGGGATCTTACCGACATAGCACGCTGGGCCGCCCGAACGGGTTTCGAGGCGCTCGAGGTGGCGGGTTGGCCGTCCCCGGATGACCGAAATCACATCAGAGTAGATCGTTTCGACGAAGCCGAATGCCATCGAGTCAGGCGAATCTTCGCGGAGACCGGACTCACGCTTTCCTCGATCGCCTACTACGAGAACAATCTGCACCCTCGGGAAGGGGCGCAGGTGAACGCGCACGTGCGGGCCTGCGTCGACGCCGCCGCGGCGCTCGGCTGCCCCACGGTCGGCACGTTCGTGGGCCGCGACCCCGGCCTGACGGTACGCGACAACCTCAAACTGGCCACCGACGTCTTCGGGCCGCTGGTCGAGTACGCCACCGCGCGCGGCGTCCGGATCGCCATCGAGAACTGCGTGATGAAGAGCTGGCATCCCGATGGATACCCGGGCAACCTGGCCTACTCCCCCGAGCTGTGGGAGTGGATGTTCACGCTCGGGCTCAAGCTCAACTACGACCCCTCCCACCTCGTTCCGCTCGGGATCGACCCGGTGGCGGCGCTGCGGCCGTACGTGGCGAACGTCGCGCACGTCCAGGCCAAGGACACCGAGATCCTGCCCGGCGCCATCGACAGGTACGGCTGCTACGGGCCGATCAGCGGCGAGAAGGGCTGGTACCGCTTCCGCGTGCCCGGTCTCGGCCAGGTCGACTGGGTCCGGGTGATCGACGCGCTCCACGAGGCCGGCTACGACGGGACGGTCTCCGTGGAGCACGAGGACCCGGTGTGGAGCGGCAGCACGGACCGGGTACAGACCGGTCTCGGTATCGCCTACCGCACGTTGCGCCCCATGATCCCGGGGTAAATGCGGCGTATCCCCAACCGGAGGAGCGCGCCATGCCGAAGCAGGTAACCGCTGTCCTCTCCGTCGCACTGCTGGCCGCCGCGTCGCTGGCCGCCTGCGGCGACGACGGGGGCGGGCGGTCGCCCAACGCGATCACCGTCTGGACCGAGGAGAACCTCCCGGACCGCATGACCGTGCAGAACACGATCGTCTCCGAGTTCACCAAGAAGACCGGGGTCAAGGTGAAGCTGGTCGGCGTGGCCGAGGACCAGTTCAGCCAGACCCTGACGGCCGCCGCCGCGGCCGGCGACCTGCCCGACGTGATCGGGGCGCTGCCGCTGTCGGCCGTACGGGAGATGGAGGCAGGCGACCTGCTCGACACCAAGACGGCGGGCAGGGTCGTCGATCAGCTCGGCAGGGCGTCGTTCTCGCCGCGGGCGCTGGAGCTCGACACCTCGGGGGGCAGGCTGCTCGCGGTGCCCAGCGACGGGTGGGCGCAGCTCATCCTCTACCGCAAGGACCTGTTCGAGCGGGCCGGGCTGCGGGCGCCGGACACGTACGAGAGCCTTGAGGCGGCGGCGGCCAGGCTGAACACCGGTGGAATGGCGGGCATCACGCTGGCGATCGCGCCGAAGGACTCCTTCACCGCGCAGAGCTTCGAGCATGTGGCGTTGGCGAATGGCTGCCAGCTAGTCGACAATTCCGGAAATGTCGCCCTTGACTCACCGCAGTGCGTGAAAGCCTTCGACTTCTACGCGAAACTCGCGAAGGACTACTCGGTCAAGGGCAAGCAGGACGTCGACTCGACCCGGGCCACGTACTTCTCGGGGAAGGCGGCCATGATGATCTGGTCGTCGTTCATCCTGGACGAGCTGGCGGGGCTGCGTAAGGACGCGCTGCCGAGCTGCCGGGAGTGCCGCGCCGACCCGCAATGGCTGGCCGAGAACACGGGCGTGGTCACGGCGCTGAAGGGGCCCGACGGGAGCGCTCCCGCGCAGTACGGCGAGATCGTCTCGTGGGCGATCACCCGTGACGCCGCCAAGGACCCGGCCGCCAGGTTCGTCTCCTACATGATGAACGAGGGCTACGAGCGCTGGATCGGCATGGCGCCGGAAGGCAAGTTCCCCACCCGCAAGGGCTTCGAGGACAAGTGGAACAAGCTGCCCGCCGGGGTCGACTCCAAGAAGCCGCTGGCCGAGATCTACCCGGCCGACGTGCTCGACGCCCTGCGCAAGAGCCCTGACACCTTCGCCCGCTGGGGCATCCCCCAGGGTCAGGGCAAACTTGTGGGGGCCACGATGGGCGAACTGCCCGTCCCCAAGGCGCTGACCGCCATCGCCGACGGCTCCCTGAGCCCGCAGGTCGCCGCCACCCAGGCCAAGACCGACGTGGAAACCATCAAACGCGGGATCCGCGAGTGACCACCCCAAGAACCCTCAGGCAGCAGGAGGGGCGGGCGGGGTTGGCGCTGATCTCGCCGACGCTGATCATCACGCTGGTCGTGGTGGTGCTGCCACTGCTGTGGGCGATCATGCTGGCCTTCCAGGACGCGCGGCTGATCAACATCCGGCGGGTGGGCGTCTTCGGCCACTACACCCTGGAGAACTTCACGTACGTGATCTCCGAGCCGGGCTTCTGGTCGTCGCTGGTCAACACGCTCCTCTACACGATCGCCGGGACCGCGTCGTCGATCGCGATCGGGCTGGTGACGGCGCTGGCGCTGCGTGACAGGTTCAGGGGCAGGACGCTGGTGCGGGCCTCGATCCTGATCCCGTACGTGGCCCCGGTCGTGGCCGTGGCCTTCCTGTGGGAGACGATGCTCAACCCGCAGTACGGCATCGTGAACACCTGGCTGCGCGAGCCGATCGCCTTCCTCACCCAGGCCAAGGGCGAGTTCCTGGGCGTCGAGGTGCCGGTGGCGCTGCTGACGGTGATCGCGTTCGAGGCGTGGCGGTATTTCCCGTTCGCGTTCCTGTTCATCCTGGCCAGGCTTCAGGCGCTGCCCGCGGAACTGGAGGAGGCCGCGGTCATGGACGGGGCCACGCCGACCCAGCGCTTCCGTTACGTGATCATGCCGCAGCTCTGGCGGATCATCGCGCTGCTGTCGGTGCTGCGGTTCGTCTTCACCTTCACCAAGTTCGACGACGTCTATCTGCTGACCGGCGGCGGGGCCGGGACCGAGGTGGTCAGCGTCCGCGTCTACAACTTCCTCACCGCCCGCGACGACATCGGCGCCTCGGCCGCGCAGGCGATCGTGCTGGCGATCTTCCTGGTCGTCCTCCTGGCCATCTACCTGCGCTTCTTCGCCGGAGGTGAACGTGACGAAGGGTAGGCGGCCGATGAGCAGGGACCGGTTTGAGCGGGGCCTGTTCGCCGTACTCAAGCCCGTGGTGATCGTGTTCTTGGTCCTGATCACCGCGTTCCCGTTTATGTACATGGTGATGTTGTCGGTGCGCGACATCCAGGAGCTCATCCTGGACCCAGGATCGCTGCTGCCGCGCGATTTCACCCTGGACACGTACGTGAACGTACTGACAGAGCAGGGCTTCCTGACGTTTCTGCGCAACAGCGCGATCGTCTCGATCGCCACGGTGGCATGCACGCTGCTGATCTCGATCCCGGGCGCCTACGCGGTCGCGCGGCTGCGTTTCTTCGGGCGGCGGCAGGTGCACTTCCTGTTCCTGGCGGTGTACCTGTTTCCGGCGATCGTGCTGGCCATCCCCCTGTTCGTGCTTTTCACGATGCTCGGGCTCCGGGGGTCGCTCATCGGCCTAATTCTCGTATATATCGCGCAAACCGTTCCAGTCACGGTATATATGCTCCGCAACTACTTCGAGAGCGTGCCGCAAAGCGTTGAGGAGGCGGCCGCGATCGACGGGTGCACGAGGCTGTCGACCATCTGGCGCGTGGTGCTGCCACTGTCCAAGCCCGCGCTGATGGCCACCGGCCTGTACGCGTTCATGATCGCATGGAACGAGTTCCTGTTCGCCCTGCTCTTCCTGGTGGAGAGACGGGAGAACTGGACGGTGTCACTGGGGCTCTCTCAGCTTGCGGGGAGCATAGAGATCCCGACGACGGTCCTGATGGCGGGATCGGTGGTGCTCACGTTGCCCATCGTGATCGTGTTCTTCGCCGGTGAACGACTGCTGACGGAGGGCCTCACGGCAGGGGCGGAGAAGGGGTAGACCATGCTGACGGCAGGGCAGATCCTCCAGCTCATCCGGAATGGCACCTGCCGGACACGCAAGGAACTGATCGAGCACACGGGCCTGTCCCGCTCGACCGTCACCGACCGGGTCGACCGGCTCATCGACGCCGGCTACATCCACGAGTCCGGCGTGGGCACCTCCGGAGGCGGGCGACCCCCCTCGGTCCTCGGCGTGGACGCGACCAGCCGCCTGATGCTGGTGGCCGACCTCGGCGCCACGCACGCCAGGGTCGCGCTGACCGACCTGGCGGCCAGGTCCCTGGCCGAGGAGTACACCGAGATGCGCATCGAGCTCGGGCCGCAGGCCGTCCTGTCGTGGGTGCGGGGTGCGTTCCAGCGGCTGCTGGACAGGACCGGGCGGCCGGCGAGCGAGGTGTGCGGCATCGGGCTGGACCTGCCCGGCTCCGTGGACCACACCACCGGACGGGTGATCAGGTCGTTCCTGATGCCGGGCTGGGACGACCATCCGGTGGGCGCGGCGATCGGGGAAGAGTACAACGTGCCCATCCTTGTCGAGAACGACGCGAACGCGATGGCGCTGGGCGAGTGGTGGTCGTCCTGGCGGGACGTCGAGTCGCTGATACTGGTCAAGGTCTCGACCGGGATCGGCACCGGCATCGTCCTGGACGGGCAGATCTATCGGGGCGTGGAGGAGGCCGCAGGCAACATCGGCCACGTCCGCCTGCGCGAGACCGACGACCGGGTCTGCACGTGCGGCTCGCGCGGCTGCGTCGCCTCCCTGGCCAGCGGCAACGCCCTGGCCACCGACCTGGGCGTGGCCTCCAGCCGCGACGTGGTCCGCCTGGTGCAGGCCGGCGACCCCGCCGCCATCGCCGTCACCCAGGAGGCGGGGCGCACGCTGGGCATCGTGCTGGCCACGGCGGTCAGCCTGCTCAACCCGGGCGTGCTGGTGCTGGCCGGGGACATGGCGCAGACCAGGGAGCACTACCTGACGGGCATCAGGGAGATCGTCTACCGGCGCAGCCTGCCGTACACGACCAGGAACCTGGAGATCGCCACCACCTCGCTGGGTGACCGGGCGGGGATCGTGGGGATGGCGGTGATCGTCATGGAGCACGTGCTCTCCCCCGGCTCCGTGGACGCCGCCCTGGCCGCTCCCCGGCTGATCAGCCCCCGAGATCGCGGCTGAGCCGCGCGCGGGCGTCCACGAGCGAGGGGCCGTACCACGTGAGCAGTCGCCCGCTGACCAGCGCGCACGTGAGCCCGGGGAAGGATTCGGGGCCGTCCGTCCGGGTGAAGGCGTACGGCTCGTCGGGCAGGACCACGAGGTCGGGCCGCCGTTCGACCAGTTCGGGCAGCGGGATCTTGGGGTAGCGCTCGGCGTGACCGGCGTACAGGTTGTCCACGCCGAGGTGGCGCAGCAGGTCTCCGGTGAACGTGTCGCGCCCCACGACCATCCACGGGCGGCGCCAGATCGGGATGATCGCCGTCCTCCTGGGGCCGGGGGCGGGCGCGCGCCAGGCGTCCTGCGCCGCGTCCAGCCAGCCGGGACGTCCGGTACGGCACGCGTGCGTGAACATGCGATCCAGCGACACGAACGCCTCGGCCAGCGTCTCGATCTTCGTGACCCAGACCGCGACGCCGGACCGGCGCAGGGCCTCGATGTCGGGCGCGCGGTTCTCCTCGGCGTTGGCCAGCACGACGTCGGGCCGCAGCGCCCTGACGGCCTCCAGGTCGGGGTTCTTGGTGCCCCTGACCCTGGCCACGTCGAGGTCGGCCGGGTGCGAACACCAGTCGGTCGCGCCCACCAGCGCCTCGGGGACGGTCGCCGCCACCGACTCGGTCAGCGACGGCACCAGCGACACGATCCGCCGCACCGACTCGGGAATCTTGACCGCCGCTCCGGTGTCATCCACAAACAACACCCTAGATCTACGGATAGACAGACGGGATGTCAGCAGATATCCCTAGAATCACCAACAAAGATCGTTAGCTCGTGAAACGGGGGACGACGATTGGAGCGAGAGTTACCAGGCTTCGACCCGCACACGCCCAGCGTGGCCCGGCTCTACGACTACTACCTTGGGGGCAAGGACCACTTCCCGGCCGACCGCGAGGCGGCCGAGAGGATCCTCAGGGTGGCTCCGGAGGTCCGGGCGGCGGCGCGAGCGAACCGGGCGTTTCTGGGGCGCGCCGTACGCTATCTCGGCGAGGTCAGCATCAGGCAGTTCCTTGACATCGGCACGGGGCTGCCGACGCAGGGGAACGTCCACGAGATCGCCAGGAAGGCGGCGCCGGGGTCGCGGGTGGTCTACGTCGACCGCGATCCGGTGGTGCTGGTGCACGCCAGGGCCCTGCTCGACGGCCAGGGCGACGCGGCGGTGGTGGCGGGCGACCTGCGCGATCCAGCCGGGATCGTGAAAGATCCCGACGTGCTGGAGATGATTGACTTCAGCCGTCCCGTGGGCGTGCTGCTGGTCGCGATCATGCACTTCATCAGCGAGTCGGAACGCCCGATGGAGATCATCGCCACTCTGCGTGAGGCCATGGCCCCAGGCAGCTACCTGGTGCTGTCCCACGGCACCAGCGACGCCCGCGCCGCCGCCGTCGACAAGGGCACCGAGGTCTACAAGAACGCCAGCGCCCAGCTCACGCTGCGCGGACGGGACCGCATCCTGGCCCTGTTCGAGGGGTTCGACCTGGTGGATCCGGGGCTGGTGTGGCTGCCCGAATGGCAACCCGACCAGGGCGACACGGTCGACTTCGTCGACGGACCCGAATCATCACTGATCCTGTGCGGCGTGGGCAGGAAGGGCTGAGATGGACATCGGGCTGGCGGTACCGCAGTTCGGCGCGTTCGCCGCGCTGAGCAGCGTGCTGCGCGTGGCGCGGGAGTCGGAGTCGATGGGGTTCGCCGCCCTGTGGGCGGGCGACCGGCTGATGACGCCGCTGCGGCCGAAGGACCCCTACCCGGCGGGCGACGGCCAAATTCCCGAGGCCCACCGGGTGTTCCTCGACCCGTTCGCGGTGTTGTCGGTGGCCGCGTCGGCGACCTCCCGCGTCCGGCTGGGCACCAGCGCGCTCAACGCCTGCTGGTATCCGCCGCCGCTGCTGGCCCGCTCGCTCACCACGCTCGATCACCTGAGCGGCGGGCGGCTCGTCGCGGGCCTCGGGCTCGGCTGGTCGTCCGACGAGTACGCCGCCGTGGGCGTCCCCTGGAAAGACAGATCACGCCGCTACGACGCCACCCTGGACGCCCTGGAGGCCATCTGGACCACCGACCCGGTGGCCTTCGACCACGAACTGTGGACGATCGCGCCCAGCCACATCGACCCCAAACCGGCCCGGCGGCCACCCCTCTACCTGGCCGGCTTCGCCGAACCCGCCCTACGCCGCATCGGGCGCAGAGGCGAGGGCTGGCTGACCGCGGCGCTGCCGGTCCCGGCGCTCACCTCGATGTGGCGCACGGTGTGCGAGAGCGCGGAGAAGGCCGGGCGCGACCCGGGGGCGCTGCGCATGGTGCTGCGCTCCAACCCGGTCGTCACCGATCACGGCACGCCGCCGCGGAGCGGCACGGTCGCCGAGATCTGCGCCTACCTGGCCACCGCGGCGGAGGCCGGAGTCCACGAGGTCATCCTGGACCTCCAGCACACCGCCGCCGACGACGACCACCTGCTGGAGCTGGCCGCGCAGTTCATGGCCCGCTTGAAGTGAGCGGGCCTGCCTGAGCAGGGACTACTTGAGCGCGGAGAGCGCGCCCTCGTAGTCGGGCTCCTGCGTGATCTCCGGCACCAGCTCGGAGTAGACGACCTTGTTGTCGCCGTCGAGCACGACGACGGCGCGCGCGGCCAGCCCCGCCAGCGGGCCCGACTCCTGCGCCACACCGTAGTCGGCCAGGAACTCACGGCCCCGCATGAGCGAGAGCATGGTCACCTTCTCGAGCCCCTCGGCGCCGCAGAAACGCTTCTGCGCGAACGGCAGGTCGGCGGAGACGCAGAGCACGGCCACGTCCGGGTGCTCGCTCGCCACCTCGTTGAAGCGGCGCACCGAGGCCGCGCAGACGCCGGTGTCGATGCTCGGGAAAATGTTCAGCACCTTGATCGAGTTGCCGAAGTCGGCCAGCGTGCGCTCGGCCAGGCCGCCGTCGACCAGGCTGAACGCGGGCGCCGAGTCGCCGGGCTTCGGGAAGGCGCCGCCCACGGTGATGGGATTGCCCTTGAACGTGACGTCAGACATGAAAGCCTCCTGGATAGCGATGTTTCCCCGAATCGCGATCCTATCGGCGCACTCCGCGCCACCCGCTCAGACCCGCCCGTCACGGGCGCCGGGCTACGGGTTGGTGAGCCCGGGCCGGTCCAAGCCGGCGGCGAGCTCACTGATCGCCGCGTCGCACCGCTGACCCAGCGCGTCGGCGGACGGCACCTGGCCCGGGGCTGCGGCCAGTTCGAGCCATTGGTCGAGGACGACGCGCAGCGCCGCCAGGAGGGCGGCTGCGCACACCATGGGGTAGACCCCTTCGTTGCCGGCCCGGTGTGGGTCGGTGTGGAGACCGATGCGTTCCGCGATCGCCTCGGCCAGAGCCTTCTCCTGAGTGGCAATCATGGCCATCTGCTGAGGGACCAGCGATGGCGCCTTGCGGATCAGCCGCAGCGCGTCGATGTGATCATGGCTGGCGGCGTAACTCTGGTTCATGATGATGAGCACGGCTTCGCGGAATGCGTGCAGGACCGATTCCGTTCGCGGCCGGGCCCGGAACTCGGCGATGAGCCCCTCTGCCGCGGCCGCGGCAGAGGCGAGCACGGCTTCTTCCTTGCTGGAGAAGTAGTTGAAGAAGGTTCGAAGCGCGATGTCGGCCTCTTCGGCGATCTGCTCGACCGTGACGTTCTCGACGCCGTGCTGTATGGCCAGGCGCAGGGCCGCCTGTCGCAGCGCGACCCGAGTGGCCTGTTTCTTCCGCTCGCGGCGTCCGGCGGCCGGCGCAGCCACGCGGGTCTCCGCACCGGTCGATGGGGGGTGAACCATCCCAACCTCCTCTCCAGCCACGATAGGGCCACCTGCGCGGCGATGTTTCAGGCCCAGGTCACCGGGAGCGAGTGCACGCCGAAAATGAGCATCTCGTTGCGCAGCGGCACCTCGTCGGCGGGCACGGCCAGGCGCAGCGCCGGCAGACGGGTGAACAGCTCGCCGAGGCCGATCCGCATCTCGATGCGGGCCAGCTGCTGCCCCAGGCACTGGTGCACCCCGTGTCCGAAGGCCAGGTGCGGGGTGCGAGGGCGGTGGAGGTCGAGCCGGTCGGGTTCGGGCCAGTGCTGGGGATCCCGGTTGGCTTCCGGCGTCGCGATCACGACTGTGGCGCCGGCGGGGATGTCCACGCCGGCCAGGGTGACGGGCTGGGTCGTCACCCGGGTGACCCCGAGTTGGATGATCGTCAGGTAGCGCAGCAGCTCTTCGACCGTGTTGTCGATCAAGGTGGGGTCGGCGCGCAGCGCGGCGAGCTGCTCGGGGTGCTCCAGCAGCGCGTACGTGCCCAGACCGAGCATGTTGGCGGTGGTCTCGTGGCCCGCGGCGAGCAGGATGAGGGCGACGTCGGTCAGCTGGGCGTCGGTCAGCGGCGGATCGGCGTCGTGGATGAGCCCGGAGAGCAGGTCGTCGGCGGGCTTGGCCCGCTTGCCGGTCACCAGGCGCTGCATGAACGCATGCAGCTCGAAGCGTGCTTTGGCCCGCTCCTCGTCACTCGCCTTGGCGTTGAGCCCGGTGGAGGTCCGTTCCTGGAACTCCGCCCGGTCGGCGTAGTCGACGCCGAGCAACTCGCAGATGACCAGCGAGGGAAGCGGTAGCGCGAACGCCGGCACGAGGTCGGCCTCGGTGCCCGCCGCCGCCATCGCCTCGATGTGCTCGACGGCGATCTCGGTGACGCGCGCCTCCAGCGCACGCATCCGCCGCACAGTGAACTGGCCGGTCAGCAGCCGCCGCAACCGGGTGTGCTCCGGTGGGTCCATGAAGACGAACATCCCGTCGTCTCGGCTCTCGACGTTCGGGGCCGTATCGGGCTCGGGTGACGCGGCAACCTCGTGCGGCTGCAGCGAGGTGGCATCGCGGTGGCGGACCTTGTCGGCGCTGAAACGGGCGTCGGCCAGTACGGTACGGGCCTCGTCGAAGCCGGTCACCAGCCAGGCCTGCGCGCCGTTGAGCAACGGCAACGGCTGGACCGGCCCCTTACCGCGTCGCTGCTGGAGACCAGGGGGCGAATCGAACGGGCACCGCCCGCGCTCCACCATGTCGACGGGCAAGATCTGGCGCATCACCGCGACTCCCTCTCTCGTGGACTCGCCTGTGGAAACGGGCGCGGCCTGCTGGCTGGTGGCGTCGTTCATCAGCACCTCCTTGTTCCCGGGCGGGCAACCGGCCGCCCGTTGCGACGTGACGCCTCCCAGGCTATCCGCCAATCATGCACGACGCGCATCAATGCGCGTTGTGCATGATTGTCCGTTGGTTCGGACTCTGGCGACCGCGGTCCCCGATCGCTGGTGAATGTCAGAGCTTGATGCGGGCCGCGACCGCCAGGTGGTCGCTGCCAGTGGCGGGCAGGGTCCAGGTGGCGACGGGAGTCGCCGCGCGGGTCATGACGTGGTCGATCCGGGCTACGGGGAAGGCAGCAGGCCAGCTGAAGCCGAAACCCTCCTCCGCCGGGGTCATCCGGGAGGTGACCGGAGCCAGGCCCCGGTCATCGAGGGTGCTGTTGAAGTCGCCCAGCAGAACGATCCTGTCCAGTTCTTCCGCGGAGATGGCCGCGCCCAGTGCGGCAGCGCTCTCGTCCCGCCAGCCGGTGCCGAAGCCGTCCGGCAGCCGGATACGGACCGAGGGCAGGTGAGCGACGTACACGGCCACGTCACCGGATGGCGTCCGCACGGTGGACCGCAACCCTCGGCTCCAGTCTCCTGTGACCTCCACGGGCCTGATGTCCACCGGCCGAGAGTCCGCAAGGGGATACCTGGACCAGAGTCCGACAGTGCCCACGACGGTGCGGTGGGGATAGCCGGGCGCGAGGGCGGCCTCGTAGACAGGCAGGGCGTCAGGCATCAGCTCCTCCAGAGCGATGAGGTCGGCTCCGGCCTGGGTCAGGGCTCGCGCGGTGCCTTCGGGATCGGGGTTCTCGTCGTTGACGTTGTGCTGGAGCACGGTCAGGTCGTGAGAGGTTCCCCGATCAGCGGGTGACAACCGCTCACCGAAGAGGGCTGCCCAGACCGCTACGGGGAATAGCATGGACACCATCGCAGTGGCCGAGCGACGCAGCAGCGCCAGAACCATGAGCACGGGAACGGCCAGGCCACCCCAGGGCAGAAAGGTCTCCAGCAGGCTACCGAGATTGCCCACGGCATTGGGCACGGCGCCCGGGAACGCCAGCAGCCCGGCCACCAGCACCGCAACCGCCGCGAGAACCCGCCCACGTGTCCAGGACCAAGACCTCCGGCCTGCCTCGCCCCGACGCCACTGGCCGACGCGACAAGGACGCTTCCCCGCAGCGCGAACCTTCCGATCTTCGATGCTCATACGCCCGACCGTACGGCTCACCATCTGTCCTTGTTGAGCGGACCGACGGTTCCCGGGCTCTTGGGGGTGCGGCCGGAAATACGGGTCCGCCGAGACATTCAGAAATTGACACCGAGCGCGGCCACGCCGGGCCGTCAACCCCTTGCCACCGGGCTCTCAGACGTTGCGGCGGTACTGGCCGCCTGCCTCGAAGAGCGCGTCGGTGATCTGGCCGAGCGAGCAGACCCGGGCCGCCTCCATCAGCACCTCGAACGCATTCCCCTCCGACATCGCCACCTCGCGCAGCCGGGCCAGCTGCGCCGGGGCCTCGGCGCGGTTGCGCTCGTGGAAGGCGTGCAGCCGGTCGAGCTGCGAGCGCTTCTCCTCCTCGGTGCCCCTGGCGAGCTCCAGCTTGTGGGCCGGCCCGAGCGCCGCCGTACAACCTGATGCCGTTGCAGCGCCTCCTCATGGACTCGGCCCCGAACGACCCACCCGACGTGCCCGCGCGACCGGTCGAAGTTCGTCTTCAGCCAGCCAGGCACCTGGGGCCATTCCGATCAGCAGATCACCTCAGCGACCACCCGGTATGGCACCGGGCTCGTGATGGCCTGGGCAGGCACCCACCGCCACACCATCGACGTGGCCTACTGATCAGCGTGGGCGGCTGAGACGCCCCGGCCAGCTGGAGCGCGGCTGTGTGTTCGGGGGTGTCCCTGACCAGCCGGAATACCTTAGTTGTCCTGGTGGCACCGAAAGGCCGGATGCGGGCCGCCGAGGGCGGATGATCGTCGTCCACGCAGATCGACATGCGCGGGTCCCTGGCCAGGTCGCGGCCCTTGACGCTGTCGGCGTCGGTGTTGAAAAGCAGATCGTCGCCATCCATGACGAACCATTCGTGCGGGCATCGATTCGTCGACGCACCGGTCCGACAGGGAGGACCGGCAGCTCCCAGGCCAGTCATGGTCGCGGCGAGGCCGCGTCCAGGAGAGCACGTCCAGCTTTGGTGAGCTCGTGCGTGGCCGTGCGACCGGCCCGGCTGCGGTCGATCAATCCGGCGTCTCGCAGGATTGTCAGGTGTTCGCTGGCCGTCGGGACGGTGACGCTCACCAGCCTGGCCACAACGGTCGTTTGCAGCGGAGTGGTGAGCGCGGCCAGGATCCTCGATCGAGTCGTTCCCAGAAGCCGGTCAAGGGATCTCGGTGTGGGGGGTGCCGCCCAGAGGTACCGCCCGGATGCCGGGTAATAGATCGCCGGACTCCAGTGGTCTGAGGTGGTGCACTGCACCCGGTCGGTGATGAACAGTGACGGAACGAGAATGAGTCCCTCGGGGCAGTCGACGTCGACGTCGACGGTCGACTCGACGGTGATGGTGTCGCCTTCGCACGCCGCGGAGTGGTGCAGGCGCGGAAGGACGGTGCGCAGCCCCTCGCGGTTGACCTGGATGGCCCGGTCCAGCATCTCGGCACGCAGCGCCTGCCGCATGGACGGCCACTCCGGTTCCATGGCCGCCTTCCAGAGGCGGCGCACCGCTTCGGCGGCCTCCAACCTGGCTCGGTCGGGGTCATCGAGCAGTCGGTGGCCTATTTCTGCCCCACGCCCGATACTGGCGTCGACCAACTCGGCGTAGACCTGGTCCGTCGGGGTGGAGAGGAGGGCATCCATGCCTTCTTCGAAGGTCGGCTCACTGGACATCGGCGATGGGTCAAGGAAGTCGGGTCGGTACGCGCCATCGGCCATGACGACCGTGAGCGCGCTCAGGTCCAGGCCCGAAAGGCGGTGGTGGCGACGGCGGAGCCACTGGTGGAACATCGGGTGACGCTGCGGTTCGGTCAGCAGCCGGGCAAGACTGACCACTTCGTGGATCGGCGACATGGCCCATCGCACGCTCGCAGCACCAGCGCCCAATCGGTAGCGGATCATCTCCATATTGTTAGGCCACCGCCGAAGTGAGCGCGAGCGGAGCGGCGAAGCCCCGAGACTCGGGTCGTGACTGAGACGAAGCCGATGGACTGGTTCTGCAAGCAATCCGAGCGAGCCCGAAAGACGCGAACGATCCGGCTGGGCGCCAGCGGATCGACCATCGAAGTCCTCGCCGGGCCGGCGGAGACCAGCGGGGTCGTGAGCATCTACCGGTGGCGCATGTCGCCCTCCAGCCGGGGACCTGCTCCGCACTTTCACACGACCTTCAGCGAGACTTTCATCGTTGAGGAAGGTGAAGTCAACTACTTCGATGGGCGGGCGTGGCGAACACTGCTGCCCGGCGACACTGCGCATGCCGCGATGGGTGACGTCCACGCGCTTCGGAAGGAGCGCGCCGAACCTGCCAGCCTCCTCATGGCACTCTCGCCAGGCGTACCCCGGGAGGAGTACTTCGCGCAGCTCGCCACCGTGAACGATCGGGACCAGAGCCGGCTTCACGAAGCCCACGACAACCACTTCGTCGACGACCACGAACGGTGACGGCACCGGCACGGCATACGCCCCACCATCTGGAATGCGCTCGTAGAACTGCTCCCGAGAGGCGAGACAAACCCATGCTCACCAACATCGCCACTGTGCTCGCCGGACTGATCGGCGCGGGCATCATCGTCATGGGCGCCCGCGCCTTCTGGACGCCGCAGGCTGCGGTCGGTTTCGGCATCCCCGACACGCCGACCGAGGAGCGCAGCTTCCATGCCTGGCTGTCCGTCAAGGCCGTGCGCGACATCGCCTCAGGGCTCTTCATCCTCATCCTGTTGGTCGGCGGGACAACCAGCCTGCTGGGCTGGTTCATGCTGGCCGCCAGCGCCATACCCGTCGGCGACGCGATGATCGTGCTGCGCAGCAACGGGCCCAAAGCGGCCGTCTACGGCATCCACGGCGCCACCGCCGTGGTGATGCTGACGATCGGCGCGCTTCTGCTTATCCCGTAACCCACGTGGTCCGGCGGCCGGAGCTCTTCGACGCGTCCCGCCGTCCTTCCCGTAGTGCAGCAGGGTGTTCCTTCGCATTTCTGAGAACTCGAAAAGGGAGACGACGATGACGATCAACGATCTGCGCGGTGTCCTCAAGGGGCGCGTGCTCCTGGCCGATGACGACGGCTTTGAACAGGCGGCCACCGCGTGGAATCTGACCGTCAGGCAACCGGTGGCGGCCGTGGCGGAGGCCGCGGATGCCGATGACGTGGCGGCGCTCGTGCGTTACGCACGGCGGGCGGGTATGACGGTGACCGCGCAGCCGAGCGGGCATGGTGCCTCGGGTGATGTGGAAGGCCTGATCCTGTTGCGTACCGGCCTGCTGAACGAGGTGGAGGTACGCGCGGAGGAGCGCGTGGTCCGGGTGGGCGCGGGCGTGAAGTGGGGGCAGGTGCTGGCGGCGGCCGGTCCCCTGGGTCTGACCGGCCTGTCCGGCAGCGCGCTGGGGGTCAGCGTGACCGGCTACACCCTGGGCGGTGGGGTCGGCTGGTTCAGCCGCAAGTACGGCTTCGGCTCCGACAGCGTGCGGGCTATCGACATCGTGGACGCCGATGGCGAGCCGGGCCGGGTGACCGCCGAGTCCGATCCCGAGCTGTTCTGGGCGCTGCGCGGCGGTGGCGGGGACTTCGCGGTGGTGACCGCCCTCGAACTCGAGCTGTATCCCATGCCAGTCCTGTACGGCGGGCGCGTGATCTGGCCGGAGCACCGGACCAGGGAGGTGTACGACGCGTTCCTGGAGATCACCGCCGAGGCGCCGCGTGAACTCAGTGTCTGGATCAACCGGCTCCAGCCACCCGGCGCGTCGCCGATGGTGACGCTGGATCTGGCCTACCTGGGTGAGGCGGCTCAGGGGGAGGACCTGCTGGCGCGCATCGACAAGATCGAGGGGGCGATCTCCGACAGCCGCGGCGTCGTCCCGGTTGCCGACCTGGGTGACATCACCGCCGAGCCCACCGATCCGGCCCCATCCATCGCTCGTGCGGAGCTGCTCACCGGCCTGGACGCGGACGCGGTGGAGCTCCTGCTGGCCAAGCCGGTCGAACCGCTCATCAACGTGCAGATCAGGCACCTGGGCGGGGCGCTCGCCGAGCCGGGCGGCGGGGCCGGTGCGAGCGGCGCGGTGGCTGAGCCGTACCTGCTCGGCCTGCTGGGTCTCGGCCTGCCGCACGCGGCCGATGCGACGCGCGCCAAACAGGCCGAGGTCGTGGCCGACCTGGAGACCTACATCAGCGGCCGCAAGCCGTACACCATGCTGTCCCCCGGTGACACGGCGGCGAAGTCCTTCTCCGGCAGCGCGCTCGCGCGACTGCGGGAGATCAAGCGGGCGCGTGACCCGCACAACGTGTTCCGCGCGAACTACCCGGTGCTCGGATAGATCGGTTCCCAGCAGGTCACGGCCCCTCCGCCCACCGGGGCGGCGGGGCAACTATAACCAGATGATCAAGTACGCGACGGGCTTGGCCGGTCCAAGAGGCGCGGACACCAAGCCGAGCAGGCACAACCAGTCGAGCTCAGCAATCAAACCCCTTGAGGCCAGGCTCTCAGACGTTGCGGCGGTACTGGCCGCCTGCCTCGAAGAGCGCGTCGGTGATCTGGCCGAGCGAGCAGACCCGGGCCGCCTCCATCAGCGCCTCGAACGCGTTCCCCTCCGACATCGCCACCTCGCGCAGCCGGGCGAGCTGGGCCGGGGCCTCCGAGCGGTTGCGCTCGTGGAAGGCGTGCAGCCGGTCGAGCTGCGAGTGCTTCTCCTCCTCGGTGCCCCTGGCGAGTTCCAGCTTGTGGGCGGGCGGCTCGGCGCCGCCGTTGCGGAAGGTGTTGACCCCGATGATGGGCAGCGAGCCGTCGTGTTTGCGCATCTCGTACAGCATGGACTCGTCCTGGATCTTGCCGCGCTGGTAGCCGGTCTCCATCGCACCCAGTACGCCGCCCCGGTCGGAGAGGCGTTCGAACTCGGCCAGCACGGCCTCCTCCACCAGGTCCGTGAGCTCGTCGATGATGAACGAGCCCTGCAGCGGGTTCTCGTTCCTGGCCAGGCCCCATTCGCGGTTGATGATGAGCTGGATCGCCATGGCCCTGCGGACCGAGTCGGCCGACGGGGTGGTGACGGCCTCGTCGAAGGCGTTGGTGTGCAGGCTGTTGCAGTTGTCGTAGACGGCGATCAAGGCTTGGAGGGTGGTGCGGATGTCGTTGAAGTTCATCTCCTGGGCGTGCAGGGAGCGGCCCGAGGTCTGGATGTGGTACTTCAGCTTCTGCGAGCGTTCGCCGGCGCCGTAGCGTTCCCGCATCGCCACCGCCCAGATGCGGCGGGCCACCCGTCCGAGCACGCTGTACTCGGGGTCCATGCCGTTGGAGAAGAAGAACGACAGGTTCGGCGCGAAGTCGTCGATCTTCATGCCCCTGGCCAGGTACGCCTCCACGTAGGTGAAGCCGTTGGCCAGGGTGAAGGCGAGCTGGCTGATCGGGTTGGCCCCGGCCTCGGCGATGTGGTAGCCGGAGATCGAGACCGAGTAGAAGTTGCGGACGCCGTTGGCGATGAACCACTCCTGGATGTCGGCCATCATCCTGAGTGAGAACTCGGTGGAGAAGATGCAGGTGTTCTGGCCTTGGTCCTCTTTGAGGATGTCGGCCTGGACGGTGCCCCTGACGGTGGCCAGCGTGCGGGTGCGCAGCTCGTGCTCCTCCGCCTCGTCGGGGACGCGCCCTTGCTCGGCCTGGAAGCGGTCTTTGGCCTGGTCGAGGGCGGCGTTGAGGTAGAAGGCCAGGATCGTGGGGGCGGGGCCGTTGATGGTCATGGAGACCGAGGTGTTGGGCGCCGCGAGGTCGAAGCCGTCGTAGAGGACCTTCATGTCGTCGAGCGTCGCGATCGAAACCCCCGAAGTACCGACTTTTCCGTAAATGTCGGGGCGGAGGTCGGGGTCGTGGCCGTACAGCGTCACCGAGTCGAACGCCGTGGACAGCCGGGTCGCGGGCTGGCCCTCCGACAGCAGCTTGAAGCGCCTGTTGGTGCGGAACGGATCGCCCTCACCGGCGAACATCCTGGTCGGATCCTCGTCGTCGCGCTTGAACGGGAACACCCCGGCAGTGAAGGGGAATTTGCCCGGCAGGTTCTCGCCCCGCAGGAAGCGCAGCAGGTCGCCGTGGTCGGAGTAGCGGGGCAGGGCGACGCGCGGGACGCGGTTGCCCGACAGCGTCTCGCGCCACAGCGGCGTGTGGATCTCCCGGTCGCGCACCTTCACGACCAGTTCGTCGGCGCTGTAGTGCTCCTTGACGGCGGGCCAGCCGTCGATCAGCTCGCGGCTCTCGTCGGTGAGCTCGCCGTCGGCCTGCGCCCGCAGCTCCTCCAGCCGGGGGTCCTCCAGGAGCTCCCGGACGGCGGAGAGTTGCTGGCGGCGACGGGCCACCTCGGCCTGGGAGAGCGTCTCGGCGTGGTAGCCCCTGACGGTCTCGGCGATGTCGGCCAGGTAGCGGACCCTGGCGGGCGGGACGATGGCGGCCGACGCCTTCGAGGTGCGCCCGGACACCACGGGGAGCAGCCCCGGGCCGGACTCGGGCAGGAGGAGCGGCTTGAGGTGCTGGTAGAGGGCCGTGACGCCGGCGTCGTTGTAGCGGGCGGCGATGGTGCCGAAGACCGGCATGTCGTCGGGTGTGGCGCCGAACGCCTCGCGGTTGCGGACGAGCTGGCGGCGTACGTCGCGCAGGGCGTCCTCGGCGCCGCGCCGCTCGTACTTGTTGATCGCCACGGCCTCGGCGAAGTCCAGCATGTCGATCTTCTCAAGCTGAGAAGCGGCCCCGAACTCGGGCGTCATCACGTAGATCGGCACGTCCACGTGCCCGACGATCCCGGCGTCGCCCTGGCCGATGCCGGGCGTCTCCACGATCACCAGGTCGTATCCGGCGGCCCGGCAGACGGTGATCACGTCGTCGAGGCGGGCGGGCACCTCGTTGGCGGCGCCCCTGGTGGCCATGGAGCGGAAGTAGGTCTGCGGGCCCAGGCTGTTCATCCTGATGCGGTCGCCGAGCAGCGCGCCGCCGCCGCGCCTGCGGGTGGGGTCGATGGCCAGGATCGCGATGCGCAGCTTGTCGTCGTTGTCGATGCGGAACCTGCGTACCAGCTCGTCGGTGAGCGAGGACTTGCCCGAGCCGCCCGTGCCCGTGATGCCCAGCACCGGCGCCTGCCGCCGCCCCTTCAGGCCCTCGACGAGGTCGGCGGGGGCGCGGCCCGACTCGATGAGCGTGATCGCGCGGGCCAGGGCCGCCTGGTCGCCCGAGGCCACGGCCTCCGCCGAGGGCGGGTCGCCGAGCTCGGCGTCGCAGTCCTCGATCAGCTTGTTGATCATGCCGGGCAGGCCGTAGCGCTGGCCGTCCTCCGGGGAGAAGATGCGCGTGACGCCGCGTGAGTGCAGCAGCTCGATCTCCTCGGGGACGATCACTCCCCCGCCGCCGCCGTACACCTTGATGTGGCCCGCCCCGCGCTCGCGCAGCAACTCCACCAGGTAGGTGAAGAACTCCACGTGCCCGCCCTGGTAGGAGCTGATCGCGACGCCCTGCGCGTCCTCCTGGACGGCGGCCGTGACGATCTCGTCGACCGAGCGGTTGTGCCCGAGGTGGATCACCTCCGCGCCCTGGGACTGCAGGATCCGCCGCATGATGTTGATCGCCGCGTCGTGGCCGTCGAACAGGGCCGCGGCGGTCACGAAACGGACTGGGTGTACCGGGACGTGCACGCCTGATCACTCCCTCGTGG
This sequence comes from Nonomuraea purpurea, assembly GCF_042650645.1. NCBI lineage: Bacteria > Bacillati > Actinomycetota > Actinomycetes > Streptosporangiales > Streptosporangiaceae > Nonomuraea > Nonomuraea purpurea. The sequence continues at coordinate 98,180 of NZ_JBHSBI010000017.1, read as the reverse complement.
AGGCTTCTCTTACGAAGATACTAGGACGTCCTACTAAACAGGTACTCGGACGTCCTACTATTTCCGCGTGCCCTCTGGGTAGGGGCCGTCCCAGGGGGTGAGGGCTCATGCGTGCGCTGACGTTCGTCCCGGGCAAACAGGGAACGCTGCAGGTCGGCGAGGTGCCCGACCCGGTGAGAAGGCAGGGCGACCTACTCGTCCACGGGCTGGCTCTGGGCATCTGCGGGACCGACAGGGAACTGCTCGCGGCCGAGTATGGCTGGCCGCCTCCGGGCGGCGAACGGATGGTCATCGGGCACGAGTCGCTCGGCCGGGTGCTCCAGTCTCCCAACGACTCCGAGTTCTCCCCCGGCGACCTGGTCGTGGGCGTGGTTCGCCGCCCCGACCCCGTGCCCTGCGGGGCCTGCGCGCGGGGCGAGTTCGACATGTGCCGCAACGGCCGGTACACCGAGCGGGGCATCAAGGGGCTCAACGGCTACGGCAGCGAACTCTGGACGGTCGAGGCCGGCTACGCCGTGCGCCTGGATCCCGCGCTGGAGCGCGTCGGCATGCTGGTCGAGCCCACGTCGGTGGTCGCCAAGGCGTGGGAGCAGATCGATCGCATCGGGTCGCGCTCCTGGTTCAAGCCCCACCGCCTGCTCGTGACGGGAGGCGGGCCGATCGGGCTCCTGGCCGCGCTGCTCGGGCGGCAGCGGGGGCTGGAGGTCCACGTGCTCGACCGCTCCCCCGTCGGAGAGCTCAAATCCACCCTCGTGCACGATCTGGGCGGAATCTTCCACTCCGGCAGCACGCTGCCGGACTTCGGCGACGACAAACCGGACATCATCATCGAGTGCACCGGAGTGGGCGAACTCGTCATGGAGTCCATGACCTCGACCAGCGCCGTGGGGATGGTGTGCCTGACCGGGCTCGCGCCGGGCGGGCGCACCCACCGGGTGGACGCCGGGGTGATCAACCGGGACATCGTTCTGGAGAACGACGTGGTCTTCGGCACCGTGAACGCGAACCTGCGGCACTACAGGGACGCGGCGGCCGCCCTGGCCAAGGCCGATGCGGAGTGGCTGGAGCGATTGGTCACGCGGCGGGTGCCGCTGGAGCGCGCTCTGGAGGCCTTCGAACGCGGCAAGGACGTCAAGGTCGTCATCGACCTGACCGCCGATCAGTCCTCCTCGTAGGGTTTGCGCCTCTTGGGGGTCGGACGCCCGGCCGCCGTCCGGGCCGAACCTGCCGGGACCCGGGTTCTGGCGGGGCGTGGCTGCTCGGGGACGGCCACGGCACGCGGCGAGGCCGGCTCTCGGGGCTGGTCGGGTTCGCGGGGTTGGGCCGGGTCACGGGGCTGGGGTTTCTCACGGAGCAGGACCTTCTCGCGGGCGCCGGGCTTGTCCCCTTGTCCGGCCTGCTCGCTGAACGGGTTCGCGGGCGGCAGCGGGGATCTCCTGCCGGGCTGGGGATCGACCGGCGGTTTCCGCCACGGCCAGGTGAAGCGGCGGTGGACGCCACGACGGCGGCCGGTGACGCGTAAGGACAGCACGATGGTCACCAGCACCATGGCGGCCAGCAGGGCGGGCGGCGTCCCCAGGACGTCCAGCGGCGAGCCCCGCCCGTTCTCGACCCTCGGCCCCGGATCGAACGGGCGCTCGGTCGCGCGGATCTCGGCGAGCTTGTCGGCGTTGGCCTTGACCACGCGCGGCAGGCCGTACCCGACGACCTTGTCCGTCTCCCTGGTCTTGCGTTTGAGCCAGACGCGGTCGACGTTCGCCTCGATCGTGTGGATCTTCTTGCCCTCGACCCGCTCCACGACGCCGACGTGGTCGATGCCCTTGTAGCTCTTGCCGCCGCTCCAGTCGTAGAAGACCAGGGCTCCCGGCTCCGGTTTCCGGCTCCAGGCGCCCTGCTGGATGAACCAGGCGGCATGCGAGGGCGTCCAGGCGAACTCGCCGACGTAGTCGGTGACGCCGGCCTTGTCGGCGGCCCAGGCGAGGAACATGTCACACCAGGGCGCATTGCGATACTGGGCGTCTTGGACGCGATCCGCGTACCACTGACCGAATTTGGTGAACTGGCCGCTCTTCTCCTTGTAGCCGAGTTCCTGGCGTACCGTCTTCAGCAGCTTGTCCGCGATCGGGTCCAGGGTGACACCTCCCAGAAAACCGACAGATCACGATGGACTGTAGTAGCCACATCGCGAAATTGCGCGCATCACCAGGAAAGTGTCAGGCTATGAGCCGAAATTTCGGTTGTGTGACTGCTGGGGCTGGTGGGGCTGACTACTACCGTCGTCAGGAGCCCGCGCCCACGCGGTAGACACCCACGTCTCCCGCACCCGGCGCGACCACGTCGGCCACGATCACGGTCACGTTGTCTGGCGAACCGCCCTCATTGGCCAGATCTATCAGCCGCTGGACGCACGCCGCCGGGTCTGCCACCGTGGTCAGCACCTCGTGCAGGACCTCGGGCCCCAGCACGGTCGTCAGCCCGTCGGAGCAGAGGAGGTAGCGGTCATCAGGCTCGGCTTCGCGCAGCGCCATGTCAGGCTCCGCCCTGCCCTCGCTGCCCAGCACACGCAGTACCATCGAACGCCGGGGATGCACGGCGGCCTGGTCCTCCGTTATCCGCCCTTCGTCCACCATCGACTGCACAAGTGTGTGATCCTTGGTCATCTGGTAGAGAGCGCCATCACGAAGCAGATATCCGCGGGAGTCGCCGAGATGAGCCAGGGCGAACCGGTAGCCGTCCCACAACATGGCGGTCACCGTGGTCCCCATCCCCCTGCGCGCGGGGTCGATGTCGGCCAGTTCGACCAGCCTGCGCGCCGCCTCGTGCACGGCGCCCTCCAGCGCCCCTTCCAGGTCGGCGCCGGTCTCGGGAAGCGTGGCATCCAGCTCGCGCATGACGGCGATCGCCGCCGAGCTCGCCAGCTCGCCGGCCGCGTGTCCACCCATCCCGTCGGCCACGACGAGCAACCGGCCACTCGCATAGCCGGAATCCTCGTTCTGCTCCCTGCGGCGGCCCACGTCTGATCCGGCGGCATAGCGGATGTTGTGCTTCATACCCTGCAGTAAATCATTGGTTGAAAGACTTCACAAGCAGATGCGCTGAAGACTCTTGTGAACTACTGTGGGCTCCATGAGCCACGACCCGACCGTCAACGCCGGGGACATCGCCCGGCTCGCCGGTGTCGGGCGTGCCGCGGTGAGCAACTGGCGCCGTCGCCACGACGACTTCCCCCAACCCATCGGCGGAACCGCCAATCAGCCGCTGTTCTCGTTGCGACAGGTCGAGTCCTGGCTGAGCCGCTATGGGAAGTCCTACCAGGTCTCCCTCGGAGATCGGGTGTGGCAACGCCTGAAAGCCGCCGGTGATTTGCGCCTGGGCGAGCTGGTGGCCCACGCGGGAGCCCTGCTGACCGGCCTCGCCACCGCCTCCCCGGACGTTCCCGGGGCTCATGAGCTCGACCCGCCCGACGCTCCCGGCGGCCCCACGCCGGCCGAGAGCACGACCGACGGGACCGAGCCGTCCGCGAAGGACACCCCGACCGTACAGGCCCCTCAGGACCCGGCCAGGCTCGATCCCGAGCTGGCCGGGCTCGTCGCCGAGCTGGCCGACGAGCTGGGCCCGCTGCACGCCTACGAGTTCCTGTGTGAGCGCTACCTCGAAGCCCACTCCCGTCAGCTCTCCGTCACCCGCGACGACGTGGCCGCGCTGATGGTCCGGCTCGTCCGCCCCGACGGCACCACGATCCTCGACCCGGCCTGCGGCGTCGGCACGCTGCTCCTGGCCCCCGCCACGCCGGGCGGCGCGGTGCGGCTGCTCGGCCAGGAGCTCAGCGAGACCTCGGCCGCCATCACGGCCTCCAGGCTGCGGCTGCGCGGCGTCACGGCCGAGATCGTGGCCGGCGACTCGATGCGCCACGACGGCTTCGCCGGCGAGAAGGCCGACGCCGTGGTGTGCGATCCGCCGTTCAACGAGCGGGCCTGGGGTTATGAGGAGCTGACGGGCGACCCGCGCTGGGAGTACGGCCTGCCGCCGCGCGGCGAGCCCGAGCTGGCCTGGGTGCAGCACTGCCTGACCCATGTCAGGCCGCGCGGCCTGGTCGCCATCCTGATGCCCCCGGCCGCCGCCAGCCGCAAGGCCGGCCGCCGTATCCGCGCCAACCTGCTGCGCGCCGGCGCCCTGCGCGCCGTCATCGCGCTGCCGGGCTCGGACCTGTGGTTGTTGCGCCGCCCGGCGGCGGGCGAGCGTCCGCCGTCCGACGTGCTCATCCTCGACGCCACCGCCGACCTGGCGAGCGTCGAGCCGGCCTGGCAGTCCTATCTGGAGGACCGTTCCGACCAGACCGTGCGCATCATCGACCTGCTGGCCGACGAGGTCGACATGACCCCGGCCCGCCACCAGCGCCACGACGACGTCGGCCGGGCCTACGCCGAGGCCCGCGACCGCCTGCTGGCCGCCGTCGCCGTGCCGCCCGACCTGAAGGTCCTGGAGCAGCCGCTCGACCAGCCCGCCACCACGCTCGGCGACCTGATCAAGGAGGGCCTGGTGACCACGTCGCAGGCCCCGCCCAAGATGGCCGCGAACGGCGGCGAGGTTCCCGTGCTGACCTCCGACGACGTCCTCAACGGCGGCACGCCCTCCGGCTCGACCGCCATGCAGCAGGGGCTGATCACGATCAGGCCCGGCGACGTGGTGGCCTCCTACTCCAGCGTGCGGGTGATCAACGACGGTGGCGCGGTGCTCGGGCCGCACCTGACGCTGTACCGGGTGGACGCCCGCAGGCTCGACCCCGACTTCCTGGCGGGCTTCCTGCGGGCCGCAGGCGGCCGGGTGACGACGGGTTCGAGCAGGTTCGACGTACGCCGTACGCGTCTGCCGCGTCTGTCGTTGAAGGAGCAGCGGGCCTACGGCGAGGCGTTCCGGCGACTGGCCGTGCTCGAAGACGCCATTCGTGAGACCTCGACGCTGGGGCAGACGCTGATCCGGCTGGGCCTTGAGGGACTCGCCGACGGCCATCTGCACCCGCAGCCCTGACAGTGTAGTTTTTTCCCGAAAGGCGGCTGGGAGGGGCGAATGGTCATCGGCGACCGCTATGAGCTCGACGACCTTCCCCTCGGGCAGGGCGGCATGGGCGCGGTCTACGCGGGCCACGACCGGCACCTGGATCGGCGGGTCGCGGTGAAGCTGCTCAGGCTGCCGAGCGGGCCCGATCACGAGCTGGAGCGCCGTTTCATCCGCGAGGCGCGCATCCTGGCCAGGCTTGAGCACCCCGGCGCCCCCGTCCTGTACGACTTCGGCACCCACGAGCAGCGGCTGTACCAGGTGATGCAGTTCATCGAGGGCGTCACCGTGGCCGACGTGGTCTGCGAGCACGGGCCGCTGCCGGTGTCGTGGGCGGCCGCCATCGCGGCCCAGGCGTGCGCCGTGCTGTCGGCGGCCCACGCCCTGTCGATCTGCCATCGCGACCTCAAGCCGACCAATCTCATGCTCTGCCCTGACGGCAGCGTGAAGGTGCTGGACTTCGGCCTGGCCATGTTGCGGGAGTCGGACGTCATGACGTTCACGAGGATCGGGCAGATCCTGGGGACGCCTGCCTACATGGCTCCCGAGCAGATCCAGCTCGGCGTCACCGAGCCGCGCAGCGATCTGTACTCCCTCGGCTGCGTCCTGCACGAGATGCTGAGCGGCCGCCAGCTCTTCACCGGGCCGACCGATTACGTGGTCTTCGAGAAGCAGGTCAAGGAGCGCCCGCCGATCATCCCCGGGCTGCCAGGGGAGCTGGGCGCGCTGCTGGAGCAGCTCCTTGCGAAGAACCCGGACGATCGGCCCGCGGACGCCGACGAGCTCTACCAGCGGCTCGACCCGTTCGCCGTGGAGCTGCCCATGCTGCCCGGCTTCCTGACCACCTCTCCGAGCCCGGGCCGCATGTACGCCCGGATGGCCGGCCGCGCACTCAGCGCGTGACCCACGGCGCGTGAACGCGCTCTCTCGTAACAACGATCGTTATTTAACAGCCGTTGACAGGCAGGCGTGAGCTTCGCGAATCTCTTGAGAGAGCGCTCTCTCAATTCGTAGCCCAACCTCAGGAGGGTTTCCATGTCCCCTCGCGTCCGACGGCTGGCCGTGCCCTTGCTGACCGCGTCCGTACTCGCTCTGGCGACGGCCTGCGGGGGCGGCGGCGGGAGCACCGCCACGGAGACGAGCGCCAAGCCCGGCGAGAAGATCAAACTGACCGTCGATCTCTTCGGCGACTTCGGCTTCAAGCCCCTCTACGAGGAGTACAAGAAGACCCACCCCGACATCGAGGTCGTCGAGAACGTCACCCAGTTCAACGACCACCACAACAACCTGGTCAAGCGGCTGGCCACCAACGCCGGCGCGGGCGACGTCGTGGCCGTCGAGGTCGGCTACATCAGCACCTTCACCGCCCAGCCCGGCAGGTTCGCCGACCTCAAGCAGTACGGGCTCGACAAGCGCCAGGCCGACTACCTCGACTGGAAGTGGCTGCAGGGCCTCAGCAAGGACCGCACGCAGGTGCTCGGGCTCGGCACCGACGTCGGCGGCCTGGCCATGTGCTACCGCAAGGACCTGTTCGACAAGGCCGGGCTGCCGAGCGACCGGGCCGAGGTGGCGGCGCTCTGGCCGACCTGGGAGGACTACATCGCGACCGGCAAGAAGTTCGCCGGCGCGAACGTGCCGGGCGCCAAGTTCGTGGACTCCCCCGGCGAGATCTTCCGTGCCATGGTCAACCAGGCTTCCACCGGCCTGTACGACGCCCAGGACCAGATCATCGTGGACTCCAACCCCGAAGTGAAGAAGGCGTGGGACCTGTCGAACCGGCTCACGCAGGACGGCCTGACCGCCAAACTGGCCGCCTTCTCACCGCCGTGGAACACCGGCTTCGCCAAGGGCTCGTTCGCCACGATCATCTGCCCGGCCTGGATGACGGGCTTCATCCAGGAGCAGGCCAAGGACTCGGCCGGCAAGTGGGACATCGCGACCGTGCCCGGCGGCTCCGGCAACAGCGGCGGCTCACACCTGATGGTGCCCAAGCAGAGCAAGCACCCGAAGGAGGCGGCCGAGCTGATCGACTTCCTCACCTCCAAGGAGAACCAGGCGAAGGTGTTCAAGGAGGAGGGCACGTTCCCGTCGATCCCCGCGCTCTACGACGACCCGTCGATCCAGAACTTCACCAAGCCGTTCTTCGGCGACGCCCCCATCGGCAAGATCTACTCCGAGGCCGCCAAGGCGCTCAAGCCGCAGCACCTCGGCCCCAAGGAGGGTGACGTCCGGGTCGCGATCGGCAACGGGCTCGGCCGCGTCGAGCAGGGCAAGCAGACGCCCGACCAGGCGTGGACGCAGGTGCTCGAGGACGTCAAGAAGATCAAATGAGCGCCCTTCCCCTCGCGGTCACACGGCGGCGCGGGCGCGGCGTGCGGCACACCCTCGACACGAGGGTGTCGCCGTACGCCTACGTGGCGCCGTTCTTCCTGCTGTTCTGCGCGTTCGGGCTGTTCCCGCTGGTCTACACGGCCTGGGTGAGCCTGCACGAGTGGACGCTGCTGTCGGAGACCCAGACCTTCGTCGGGCTGGACAACTTCGCCACGCTCCTGGCCGACGGCTACTTCTGGAACGCCACGTTCAACACCCTGTCCATCGGGGTGCTCTCGACCGTGCCGCAACTCGCGCTGTCCATCTGGCTGGCCCACCTACTCAACCGGCGGCTGCGCTTCCAGACGCTGTTGCGGATCTCGCTGCTGCTGCCGAACGTCACGAGCGTGGTGGCCGTCGTCGTGATCTTCAGCCAGCTCTTCGGCCGGGACTTCGGAATGATCAACTGGGTCCTGTCGTGGTTCGGCGTCGGCAGCATCGACTGGGCGGCGGGTACCGCGAGCTCGCACCTCGCCCTGTCCATCATGATCATGTGGCGCTGGACCGGCTACAACGCGCTGATCTTCCTGGCGGCCATGCAGGCCGTGCCGCGCGATCTGTACGAGGCCGCCACGCTGGACGGCGCGAGCGGCTTCACGCAGCTCCGGAAGATCACGATCCCGATGATCCGGCCGACGATCGTCTTCGTGGTCATCGTCTCCACGATCGGGGCCATGCAGATCATCGCCGAGCCCATGCTGTTCGGGCAGAGCAGCGGCGGCGGGGGCGGCATCGCCACGGGCGGGCCCGACCGGCAGTTCCAGACCCTCGCGCTGTTCGTCTACGAGCAGGGCTTCGCGAACTCGACGTTCGACTTCGGCTACGCCTCGGCCGCGTCCTGGCTGATGTTCGTGGCCGTGGTGATCGTCGCGGGGATCAACTTCCTGATCACCCGGCGGGTGAAAGGCGGGCTGGTATGAGGCTGCGCTATCTGACTCTGACCGCGGTGGCCTTCTTCTCGGCCTTCCCGCTCTACTACAGCGTCGTCGTGGCCTCCCGGCACAACTCGGCGCTGGCCCAGGTGCCGCCGCCGCTGATCCCCGGCGGCAACTTCTTCGCCAACGTCGCCCGGGTCTTCGACACCGTCCCGTTCGGGCTGGCGCTGGTCAACTCGCTCATCGTGGCGGGCTCGATCTCGGTCGCGGTGATGTTCTTCTCGACGCTGGCCGGGTTCGCCTTCGCCAAGCTGGCGTTCAGGGGCAGGAACGTCATGCTCGTGATCACCGTGGCCACCATGATGGTCCCGGCGCAGCTCGGCATCATCCCGCTCTACATGCTCATGGTGAAACTGGAGTGGACCGGCACCAACTACGCGCTGATCGTGCCCGCGCTGGTCAACGCGTTCGGCGTGTTCTTCATGACGCAGTACCTGAGCCGCGCCCTGCCCACCGAGCTGCTGGAGGCCGGGCGGGTCGACGGGTGCACGACGTGGGGGCTGTTCTGGCACGTCGTCCTGCCCGCCGCCCGGCCCGCGGCGGCCGTGCTGGGCATGCTGACGTTCATGTCGGCCTGGAACGACTACTTCTGGCCGCTGGTCGTGCTGAGCCCGGACAATCCGACCGTCCAGGTCGCCCTGTCCACGCTGGCCAGCGGCTACGTCAACGACTACGTGCTCGGGCTGGCCGGCACCGCGATCGGCACGCTGCCGCTCGTGGCTGTCTTCGTCCTGTTCGGCAAGCAAATCATCGGCGGAATCATGCAAGGAGCTGTTAAGGGATGATCTTTCCGGAGGACTTCGTCTGGGGCGCCGCCACCGCCTCCTACCAGATCGAGGGGGCGGTCAAGGAGGACGGGCGAGGCCAGTCGATCTGGGACACCTTCTCCCATACCCCCGGGAACGTGGCGGACGGCGACACCGGAGACGTCGCCTGCGACCACTACCACCGCTACGGCGACGACATCGGGCTGATGCGCGAGCTGGGGCTGGCGGCCTACCGGTTCTCGGTGGCCTGGCCGCGCGTCCAGCCCGACGGGGCGGGGCCGATCAATCCGCGCGGGCTGGCGTTCTACGACCGGCTCGTGGACGAACTACTCGCCGCCAACATTTCCCCATATGTCACCCTTTATCACTGGGATCTTCCGCAAGCTCTCGAAGACCTCGGCGGCTGGACCAACCGCGACACCGCCTACCGATTCGCCGACTACGCTCAGGCCGTCCACGACCGGCTCGGCGACCGGGTACGCGACTGGACGACGCTGAACGAGCCGTGGGTGTCGGCCTTCCTCGGCTACGGCAACGGCGTGCACGCGCCGGGCCGCCGCAACCCGGCCGACGCCATGCGCTCGGCGCACCACCTGCTGCTCGGCCACGGACTGGCCGCACGGCACCTGCGTCCCGGCACGGTCATGCTCGTGGTCAACTCCGCGCCCGTGCTCACCCCCGCCCAGGTCAACGACCCCTCCGCGGTGCCCAGCGAGGCGGACGCGGCCGTGGCCCACCGCGTCCACACCCTGTTGACCAGGCAGTTCCTCGATCCGGCGGTGCTCGGCACGTACCCGGATGAGGTCCTGGCCGCGGCGGAGCGCAACGGCGGGACCGACCACATCCACGACGGCGACCTGACCCTGATCAACGCGCCGATCGACCTGGTCGGCGTCAACTACTACAACCCGTGCGTCGTCGAGTCGGGCCCCGGCCTGCCCGCCGACGCGGCCTGGCCGGGCACGGAGGACGTCAGGTTCACCACGGCCGACGCGCCCACCACGGCGATGGGCTGGCCGATCGTCCCAGACGGCCTGTCCAGGCTCCTCGTCCGGCTCTCACACGACTATCCGCAGGTCGGCCTGATGGTCACGGAGAACGGCGCGGCCTTCGACGACGTCGTGCAGGACGGCCGGGTGCACGACGACGACCGGGTCGGCTACCTGGAAGGGCACCTGCGCGAGGTGTGGCGGGCCATCGAGGCGGGCGCCGACCTGCGCGGATACCTGGTCTGGTCGCTGCTCGACAACTTCGAGTGGGCCGAGGGCTACCGGCGCAGGTTCGGGATCGTGCACGTGGACTACGCGACACAAACCAGGGTGCCCAAGGACAGCGCCCTGTGGTACCGCGACGTCATCGCCAGAAACGGCCTGTAGATTCTTTCCGTGCTCTCCCATTTGGTGCGGTCATGAGACGCCCGACCCTGGAAGCGGTCGCCGCCCGGGCGGGCGTGTCGCGCGCCACCGCCTCCCGGGTCGTCAACGGGCAGACGACGGTGGCGCCCCACATCCGCGACGCCGTGCAGCGCGCGATCGACGAGCTGGGCTACGTGCCCAACTCCGCCGCGCGCAGCCTGGTCACCCAGCGCACCGACTCGATCGCGCTGGTCGTCAGCGAGCCCGGCACCCGGGTCTTCTCCGAGGATCCGATGTTCTCCACGGCGATCAGGTCGGCGTCGATGGAGCTGGAGGCGGTCAACAAGCAGGTCGTGCTGATGCTGGCCTCCTCGCCCAAGAGCCATGCCCGGGTCGAGCGCTACATCTCGGGCGGGCACGTGGACGGCGTCATGCTCATCTCCATGCACGGCGCCGACCCGCTGCCGTCCGCCCTGTCGCGGCTGCGGGTTCCCGTGGTCTCGTACGGGCGGCCGGCCGTCCCCGTGGACATCCCGTTCGTCGACAACGACAACGTGGGCGGGGCGGAGGCCGGGGTCCGGCACCTGGTGGAGTCGGGACGGCGGCGCATCGCCACGATCGCGGGCCCGCAGGACATGATCGCCGGGCAGGACCGGCTCACCGGCTACCGCAACGTGCTGCGCGACTCCGACCGCCGCTCGATCGTGGCGGTCGGCGACTTCACCCGCGAGTCGGGGGCGGTCGCGATGCGGCAGCTCCTCGGCGACGACCCCGGGCTCGACGCCGTCTTCGTGGCCAACGACCTGATGGCGGTCGGAGCGCTGCAGTCGTTGCGCCAGGCCGGCCGCCGGGTGCCCGACGACGTGGCCGTGGTGGGCTTCGACGACATCGAGGCGGCCAAGTACACCGAACCGCCGCTGACGACGCTGCGGCATCCGGTGGCCGAGCAGGCGGCGGCCATGGTCGGGCTGCTCCTGGAGCTCTTCGAGGGCGGCCCGACCGAGCCGGTGATCATGCCGACAGAACTGGTCATCCGCGAGTCGGCCTGACCGGGCGGGCCGCAGCCCGCCCGGAGCGCCCTCGCCTAGCGCTCGATCAGCCAGACCGTGGTGTCGCAGGGCAGGGCGCCGTCCTCCAGGGGGCCGCTGGCCAGGACGACCTCTCCGGCGGGCAGCGGCACCGGGTCCGCGCCCAGGTTCGTGACGCTGGTCAGGCCCGAGTCCCTGACGAAGGCCAGCACCCGTTCCCCCAGGGAGAGCCAGGTCAGCGTCCCGTCCCCGAGCAGCTGCCTGCGCAGGGAGAGGCCCTTGCGGTACAGGTTGAGCATCGAGCCCAGGTCCGTCCGCTGGGCCTGCGCGGTCAGCTTGCGCCAGTTCTCCGGCTGCGGCAGCCACGGCGTGCCGGTGCCGAACCCGAACGGCGGCTCCTCGCCCGACCACGGCAGCGGGATGCGGCAGCCGTCGCGGCCCGGGTTGGCGCCGCCCGACCTGGCGTGCATCGGGTCCTGGCGGACCTCGTCCGGCAGGTCTTCGACCTCGGGCAGGCCGAGCTCCTCGCCCTGGTAGACGTAGACGGAGCCGGGCAGCGCCAGCGCCAGCAGGGCCGCCGCGCGCGCCCGGCGGTAGCCGAGCTCCGGGTCCGACGGGGTGCCGTGGAGGCGGCCCCCGTGCTCGAACGTGGTGTCGGCGCGGCCGTACCTGGTGACCGGCCGCGTCACGTCGTGATTGGACAGCACCCACGTCGGCGGGGCGCCGATGGGGGTGTGGGTGGCCAGCGTCAGGTCGATGGACCTGCGCAGGTCGGCCGGGTCCCACGCGCAGGACAGGAAGTCGAAGTTGAAGGCGGTGTGCAGCTCGTCGGGGCGCAGGTAGCGGGCGAAACGCTCCTGATCGGGGAGCCAGACCTCCCCGATCAGAACGCGCTCGCCGTACTCGTCGGCCACCTCGCGCCACCGGCGGTAGACGTCGTGGACCTCGTCGAGGTCTTCGTAACCGGTGTCTGATTTGAACAACAGGGCGGCCGAGTCGATGCGGAAGCCGTCCACGCCCCGGTCGAACCAGAACCGCAGCACGTCCTCGAACTCCCGGTGGACGTCGGGGTTGGCCCAGTTGAAGTCCGGCTGCTCGGGGGCGAACAGGTGCAGGTACCACTGGCCGTCGGGGACCTGGGTCCAGGCGGAGCCGCCGAAGATGGACTGCCAGTCGTTCAGCGGCTCGTCGGCGAACCAGAAGCGGTCCCTGGCGGTCCGGTCGGCGAGGGCCTCCTGGAACCAGGCGCTGTGGGTGGAGCTGTGGTTCGGGACCACGTCGATGATGACCTTGATGTCGAGTTCGTGGGCCTCCTCGATGAATCGCTCCGCCTCGCCCAGCGAGCCGAAGACGGGCTCGATGTCCCGGTAGTCGGCCACGTCGTAGCCGCCGTCGGCCATCGGCGACGGATACCACGGGTTGAGCCAGATGGCGTCGATCCCGAGGTCCTTCAGGTAGGGCAGGCGTGAGCGCAGCCCGGCGAGATCGCCGGCGCCGTCGCCGTTCCCGTCGGCGAAACTACGCAGGTAGACCTGGTAGATCGCGGCCCCCCGCCACCACGTTTGCGACATGCGCTATCCCTTGATGCTCCCGGCGGTGAGACCCGCCATGATGTGCCGTTGGAAGATGAAGAAAACGATGATCATGGGGATGCTCGCGATGACGAGCCCGCCCATGACCTGGTTCTGCGTCACCGCTCCCGCCGTCTGCGACAGGCCCACGCTGATCGTCATCTTCTCGCTGTCGGTCATGACCAGCAGCGGAAGGACGAAATCCTTGAACGCGGTGACGATCGTGAAGATGGACACCACGCCGAGGATCGGCCTGGAGACCGGCAGCACGACCGACCACAGGATCCGCAGCGGGCCCGCGCCGTCGATCTGCGCCGCCTCGATCAGTTCCCGGGGGATCGAATCGAAGAACCGTTTGAGCAGAAAAATGTTGAAGCCGTTGGCCGCCGCGGGGAACCACAGACCCCACGCGTTGTTGAGCAGCCCCAGGTCCACGATCGTGACGTAGAGCGGAATGAGGATGACCATCGGCGGGATCATGAGTGTGGCCAGCATCGCGCCGAGGATCACGCCGCCGAACATCGGCCGCAGCTTCGACAGCGCGTAGGCGGCCGTGACGTCCACCGCCATGGAGAACAGCCACGCGCCCAGGGCGTAGTAGCCGGTGTTGGCCAGCAGTGTGCCGATGTCGAACAGGTCCCACGCCTCGAAGAAGGCGTCCGGCCTCGGATCGGCGGGGAAGAGCGACGGCGGCATCTCGGCGATCTCCTCCGGCGTCTTCATGGCGCCGGTGATCATCCAGTAGAGCGGGAAGACGAACGCCAGCGTGAAAACCGCGATCACCGTGACCAGGACCAGCCAGTAGACGCGCCGGCCCCATTTGCTGTTGAGCTGGTGCGGCGAGACGATCGTCCGGTGCCGCACCTCGATCGGCTTCGGCGTCCTGCGCCTGCTCCTGCTCGCGCCCGTGGCGACGCGACGCGCGCCAACCGCGCTCATGCGGTTTCCTCCCGGGTCGTCCTGAGTTGGAAGGCGGCGAAGACGAGGAGGGCGAGCATGAGCATCATGCCCAGCGCGCCGGCCTGGCCGTAGTTCATCTGCGAGAAGGCGAACTGGTACATCAGGTACGCCACCGAGACCGTGGCGTTCTCCGGGCCGCCGCCGGTGAGCATGTACGGCTCGATGAACACCTGCATGGTCGCCACGATCTGCAGCATCAGCATGAGCAGCAGGATCAGCCGCGTCTGCGGGATCGTGACGTGCCTGATCCGCTGGAAGATGCCGGCGCCGTCGAGCTCGGCGGCCTCGTACAGCTCGGGCGGGATGTTCTGCAGCGCGGCCAGGTAGATCAGCGTGGCGCTGCCCATGTTCATCCACGTGGAGACCAGGACGAGCGAGATCAGCGCCGTGGCCGAGCTGTCGAGCCAGGCCAGCGGCGGCAGGCCGAAGAAGCCGAGCACCTGGTTGAACAGTCCGGGCCCCGGATCGTAGAACCACCGGAACAGCAGCACCGCCACGATCGGCGGCAGCATGACCGGCAGGTAGACCACGAAGCGCAGGTAGGCGCGGGCGTGGCGCAACTCGTTCAGCACGAGCGCGACGACGAACGGGACGGCGTAGCCGCACAGCAGCGCGAGCAGCGTGAACTCCACGGTGTTCAGCCACGCCTCGCCGAAGGCCGGATCCTGGACGGCGGCCGAGAAGTTGTCCAGGCCCACCCACTCGGGCGGGTTGATCAGGTCGGTCTTCTGGAAGCTCAGCACGAACTCCCTGACCATCGGATACCAGGCGAACACCGTGAAGCAGAACAGCGCCGCGCACAGGAACCCGTAGGCCGTCAGATTGCGCCTCACGATTCCCATCAAGGTCAGCCCTTGGCCGCCAGCATGGAGTTCGCCTTGGTCTCGGCGTCGGCGAGCAACTGGTCGGCACTTGCGTCCTTGCGGCTGAGCACGCCCGACATGGCCACGTCGAGGATGGCGTACAGCTCCTGCGCGTGCACCGGCTCGGCCTTCGGCGGGATGGTCGCGGCGGCGTCCACGTACGGCTGGTAGTTCTCGACCGGCAGCGAGGCGTTCTTGACGCGGTCGGCCTGGATGGCCTGGCCCGTGGGCGAGTCGCCGTAGACGGCGTTGTCCGGCACGCCGACCGGGTTGCCGATGGACTTGCCCCGGGCGAAGTCGAAGCGGCCCTTGCCGACGGTGTTGAAGCGGAAGTCGATCCACGCCATGCCGGCCTTGGCCTCCTCGGGGGTGGCCTTCGGGTTGATCATGAACGCTTCCCCGCCGCTCAGCGACGCCTTGGCCTCGGGGAAGGCGGTGATGCCGTAGTCGGCGACGTTGCCCTTGAACTTGTTGACGACGTCGGTGACCACGTCGGGCGCGCCCAGCATCATGCCGACCTTGCCGCTGCCCATGGCCATCATCAGCGATTCCCAGCCGACCAGGAGCTTGTTGCCCATGCTGTTGTCGACCCAGCGCATGTCGTGCAGGTTCTGCAGCACGGCCTTGCCCTCGGGTGAGTTGAACGCGGCCTTCTTGTTGTCGGGGGTCAGGATGGCGCCGCCTCGGCCGTAGATGGCCTGCGTGAAGTGCCAGCCGCCGGTGTTGCCGCCGGAGTACTCGCCGTAGCCCACGAACCCGGGACCGAGCCCGGCGATCTTCTTGGCCGCCTCGCGGACCTCGGCCCACGTCTTGGGCGGGCTGCTCGGGTCGAGGCCGGCCTTGGTGAACAGGGCGCGGTTGTAGACCAGGCCGACGCCGTAGTGGACGTTCGGCACGCCGTACACCTTGCCGTCCTTGGTGACCAGTTCGCGGACGTCGGGGCGTAAGTCGTTCCAGTTCTTGACGGCGCCGGTGTACTGCGTGACGTCGAGCGCCTGGCCCTTGCCGATGACATCGTCGTAGTTGGTCACCGGCACCACGAACACGGTCTCCATCTGGCCGCCCGCCAGTTTGGGGCCGAAGGTCTTGGGGTCGAAGCAGGGCTGCTGGTCGGTGCTCTTGACCGTCACGCCGGGGTTCGCCTTCATGAACGCGGCCACGTCGTCGTCCCAGGCCTGGCGTTCCTTGGGGGCGGACTTGGCGGGCTGGCAGGCCACCGTGATCGTCACGGCCTTGGCGCCGCCGGCGGATGAAGGGGCGGGCTCACCTGAACCGCAAGCCGTGGCCGTCAGCCCGAGCACGGTTACGAGCAGGAGTCCGGTGGATCGCTGCATGGTCTGACCCTTCTGAATGCGAGGTGCCCACACCATAGGATCGCCGACCAAATGACGCAATATTTCGACTTCACATTGCAAGATAACGACTACATCACGCTCTCATCAGTGAGCTCGGGCGGTGGAGGCGCGGACGACGAGTTCCGGCTCGAAGAGCAGTTCGTCGGCGGGCACGGCCGCCTTGTCGATCTGGGCCACCAGCAGGTCCACCGCCGCGCGTCCCATGGCGTCGATCGGCTGGCGGACCGTGGTCAGGGGCGGCTCGGTGCAGTTCATCAGAGCCGAGTCGTCGAAGCCGATGACCGAGATGTCGCCGGGGACGGTCAGCCCCGCGCGGCGGGCGGCCCTGACGGTGCCGAGCGCCAGCAGGTCGCTGGCGCAGATCACGCCCGTGACCCCGCGCCTGACCAGCCGGGCGGCGGCGGCGTGCCCGCCTTCGAGCGAGAACATCGTGTGCTCGACCAGTTCGGGGTCGCCGCCCTCCGACTGGAAGGTCGCCAGTTTGCGCCGCGACGGCATGTGGTCCTTGGGCCCGAGCACCATGCCGACCCGCTCGTGACCGAGCGCGCGCAGGTGGGCCAGGGCCATCTCGGCCGCGACCACGTCGTCGCACGAGACCTGCGGGAAGTCGAGGTGGTGGACGGCCGCGTTGACCAGGACGGTGGGCAGCTTGCGCTCGTGCAGCAGCTCGTAGTGCCCGTGGGAGGCGTCGGCCTGGGCGTACAGGCCGCCGGCGAAGACCACGCCGCTGACCTGCTGCTGGAGCAGCAGGTCGACGTAGTCGGCCTCGGAGACGCCGCCGACCGTGCGCGTGCACAACACCGAGGTGAACCCCTGCTGGGCCAGGGCGCCGCCGACCACTTCCGCGAAGGCGGGGAAGATCGGGTTCTGCAGCTCGGGGAGCACGAGGCCGACGAGCCGGGCGCGGTCGCCGCGCAACTGGGTGGGACGTTCGTAGCCGAGCACGTCGAGCGCGGTCAGCACGGCCTCGCGGGTCGCGTCGGAGACCCCCGGCTTGCCGTTGAGCACGCGGCTCACGGTCGCCTCGCTCACCCCGACCTTTTTCGCCACCTCTGCGAGTCGTCGTGTCATGCGCAAACTATACGGCCTGGAGCGCAAGCGCTTGCAATGGCTTACATCCGCCGGACGTAGCCCTTGCACGCCGCCCGCGACGGCCTTGATGCGTGGACACCCGATGTGACCAGCAGCGGAGCACTCTCTTTCACAACTTCAGTCAGTCAATTGTTTGCGAAATGCAGTCGAAATATTGCGGCCATCTGCATGACATCTTATGGTTCGGCCAACACCCTTACCCGAAGGGCCACCCCCATGAGAGCACTCTTAGCCGCCCTTGCGTTAGTCCTCGGAGTCCTGACCACACCCGCCCAAGCGGCGGCCGACACCAACCTCGCCGCCGGCAGACCCGCCACCGCCAGCAGCTCCACCGACGTCTACGGCGCCTCCAACGCCACCGACGGCAACCAGGCCACCTACTGGGAATCGGCCAACAACGCCTTCCCCCAGTGGATCCAGGTCGACCTCGGCACCACCGCCACCCTCAGCCGGCTCGTCCTCAAACTCCCCACCGGCTGGCCTGCCCGCACCCAGACGCTGACCGTGCAGACCAGTACGAACGGCACCGCCTTCACCACCGCCGTGCCCTCGGCCGCCTACACCTTCAACCCCACCGCCACCATCCCCCTGACTGCCGGCACCCGATACGTGCGCCTGACCATCACCGCCAACACCGGCTGGCCCGCGGGGCAGATCTCCGAATTCGAGATCTGGGGCACCACCCCCGACGACCCCCCGCCGCCCACCGGTACCAACCTCACCCTCGGCAAGCCCCTCGCCGAGTCCTCCCACACCCACACCTACGTCGCGGCCAACGCGGGCGACGACAACGTCCAGACCTACTGGGAGAGCGCCGCCTACCCCGCCACCCTGACCGCCCAGCTCGGCGCCAACGCCGACCTGACCTCCCTCACCCTCAAGCTCAACCCCGACCCCGCCTGGGCCCGGCGCACCCAGACCATCCAGGTCCTCGGCCGCGAACAGAGCGCCACCGCCTTCACCACCCTGGTCAACCAGGCCGCCTACACCTTCGACCCGGCCACCGGCAACTCCGTCACCATCCCCCTGACCGCCAAGGCCGCCGACGTCCGCCTCCAGATCACCGCCAACACCGGCGCCCCCGGCGGCCAGATCGCCGAGTTCCAGATCTTCGGCGTCCCCTCCGCCAACCCCGACCTCACGGTGTCGAACCTGACCTCCAGCCCGGCCGCGCCGGTCGAGACCGACGCGGTCACGCTGTCGGCCACGGTCAGGAACGCCGGCACCGCCGCTTCCGCCGCGACCTCGCTCACCTTCTACGCGGGCACCGCCAAGGTCGGCACCGCCGCCGTCGGCGCGCTGGCCGCGGGGGCGACGGCCACCGTGTCGGCGAACATCGGGGCCAGGGACGCGGGCACGTACCAGCTCTCGGCCAAAGTGGACGAGGACAACAAGGTCATCGAGCAGAACGAGAACAACAACACCACCACAGGCACCCTGACTGTGAAGCCCGTTGACACGGCCGACCTGATCGCCTCCCCCGTCGCCTGGACGCCGGGCAACCCGGCCGCGGGCAACACGGTGACGTTCTCCGTCGCGATCAAGAATCAGGGGACGGTCGCGTCCGGCGGCGGCTCCCACGGCATCACACTCACCGTCACGAACGACTCCGGCACCGTCGTCAGAACGCTGACCGGCTCCACCAGCGGCGCGATCGCCCCCGGCGCCACGACCGCCCCGGTGAACCTGGGCACCTGGACGGCCGCCAACGGCAGGTACACGGTCAAGACCGTGCTCGCCGACGACCCCAACGAGTTGCCGGTCAAACGCGCCAACAACACCAGCGAGCTGTCGCTGTTCGTCGGCCGAGGCGCGAACATGCCGTACGACACCTACGAGGCGGAGGACGCCGTGATCGGCGGCGGCGCCGCCCGCGTCGGGCCGAGCAGGGAGATCGGCACCCTCGCGGGCGAGGCGTCGGGCCGCCGCGCGGTGACGCTCAACACGACCGGCGCGTACGTCGAGTTCACCCCGAGGGCCGACACCAACACCCTGGTCACCCGCTTCTCGATGCCCGACGCGCCGGGCGGAGGCGGCCTGAACTCCACGCTGAACGTCTACGTCGACGGCTCCTTCCTCAAGGCCGTCAATCTGACCTCGCGCTTCGCCTGGCTCTACGGCCCCGAGGCCAGCCCGAACAACAACCCCGGCTCGGGCCCGCCCAGGCACATCTACGACGAGGCGAACGTGCTGCTCGGCACCACCGTGCGGGCCGGCAGCAAGATCAGGCTGCAGAAGGACGCGGCCAACGCCCACACCTACGCCATCGACTTCGTCGACTTCGAGCAGGTCGCGCCGATCGGCAACCCTGATCCGGCCAAGTACGCCGTACCGGCCGGGTTCAGCCACCAGGACGTGCAGAACGCCCTCGACAAGGCCCGCATGGACGCCAACCTGACCGGCGTCTACCTGCCCGCGGGCGACTACCAGACCTCCAGCAAGTTCCAGGTGTACGGCAAGGCGGTCCGGATCGTCGGGGCCGGCCCCTGGTTCACCCGGTTCAACGCCCCGTCGGGGCAGGAGAACACCGATGTCGGCTTCCGCGCGGACGCGACGGCCAATGGCACCACGTTCGCGAACTTCGCCTACTTCGGCAACTACACCTCGCGCATCGACGGCCCCGGCAAGGTGTTCGACCTGTCGAACGTGGCGAACATCACGATCGACAACATCTGGGCCGAGCACCAGATCTGCCTGTTGTGGGGTTCCAACACCGACAACCTGACGATCAAGAACTCGCGGATCAGGAACGTCTTCGCCGACGGCCTGAACCTGACCAACGGCAGCACCGGCAACCACGTCACCAACGTCGAGACCAGGGCCACGGGCGACGACAGCTTCGCGCTGTTCTCGGCCACCGACAACAACTCGGGCGAGCAGTACGGCAACGTCTACGAGAACCTGACCTCGCTGCTCACCTGGCGGGCCGCCGGCGTGGCCGTGTACGGCGGCTACGACAACGCCTTCAGGAACATCTACGTGGCCGACACGCTGACCTATCCGGGCGTCACGATCAGCTCGCTGGACTTCGGGATCCCGATGCACGGGTTCGGGGCCAGCCCGCCCACGACCTTCGACAACATCTCGCTGGTCAGGTCCGGCGGGCACTTCTGGGGGCAGCAGACCTTCCCGGCGATGTGGCTGTTCTCCTCCTCGAAGGTGTTCCAGGGCATCCGGGTCAGCAACCTGGACATCGTGGACCCGACCTACAGCGGGATCATGTTCCAGACGGGCTACTCGGGCTCCACCCCGCTGAACCCGGTCAAGGACACGGTCTTCACGAACGTGTCGATCAGCGGCGCGAAGAAGAGCGGCGACGCCTTCGACGCCAAGTCGGGCTTCGGCATCTGGGTGAACGAGCTGCCCGAACCCGGCCAGGGGCCCGCGGTCGGTTCGGCCACCTTCAACAACCTGCGGTTCAGCGACAACTACCAGAACATCAAGAACACGACCTCGACCTTCACCCTCACTCAGAACTAGAGCTCGCCCCTGGTGGGCAGTCCCTGCCAGTCGCTCACGCTGGTCACCGCGGCGGCGCTCAGCAGCGCCCCGCGGTGCAGGCGTTCCTGGGGGATGAGGCCGTCGAGCGCGGCGCTGATGTAGCCCGCGGCGAACGCCTCCCCCGCGCCCGAGGTGTCCACGATGGGCACCTGCCAGCCCTGCACGTCGTAACGCATCCGGTCGGCCCGCACGCTCGCGCCCTTCACGCCGCGGTCCACGACAACCTCGCGGGCCGGTGTGAGGGCGGGCTTGACCAGGTCGAGCTCGTCCTGGCGGAGGAAGAGCAGGTGGGAGTCGCAGGCCAGCTCACCGAGCACCCGCTCGGCATCGCGTACCGACGGCCACAACTCGGGGACGTACTCGACGGCGAAGGAGATCATCACGCCGGCGTTCTTGGCGGCGTTCACGGCGGTCCGCACGGCCTCCTGCGCGTCCCTGCCGAGCCCGGCCGTGAGGCCGGTCACGTGGAGCATCTTGGACGCGGCGATGCGGTCGATGGGCACGTTGCCGGGCGTGAGCCGCGACCCGGCGCAGCCGGTGCGGTACTGCGTGACCTTGGGCTCGCGCCCGACGCGGGACTCCCGCAGGAGCAGGCCCGTGCGCAGCCCTTCCGACACGCGCATGTCCGCGGCGTCCACGCCCTCGCCCTTGAGCACGGTCAGCACGCGCGCGCCCACTTCGTCGTCGCCGACCTTGCCCAGGTACGCGGTCCGGTGCCCGAGTCTGGCCAGGGCGACGGCCAGGGTGAACTCCGGGCCGCACACGTCCAGTCTGGCCTCGCTCTCGTGGCGTACCCGGCCGCTGGAGACGACCCCGAGTGGCTCTCCGAGCGTATAGACGTCCGTCATGTCGCTATCACTTCTGCGTAAAGGGAATTTTTTTGCATTGCCCCTGCGTAAGGCCGTGATCAAATATTTTCTGTAACTTTAGCGAACCTTTCCCCGTTAGCGTGACTCAAAGTAGTAGTGGAGCCGGCACCCCGGGCCGGTTCTGAGTCAATACGGGGAGAGGAATCAGCACCCTCATGAGAAAGATCGCAGTAGGTATCGTTTCCGCCCTTGTGGGCGGGGCCATGCTGGTGTCCGGTGCGGGCGCCGCCTCTGCCACCACCAAGGTGGACACCCAGCTCAAGATCCGCGACATCTCGCCGAACCCTGTCGTCGTCAAGCCCGGCAGCGAGACGACCGCGTTCTTCGACGTCGGCGCCAGCTCCGACGTCAAGTCGGTGGTTCTGAGCGTGGCCCCCGAAGAGGGCTTCCGCACCATGCGCACCAAGGACGTCAAGGACCTCGAGGGCTGGCGCTTCGCCATCGCCTTCAACGACAACGACCCGGCCGGCAAGTGGAAGGCCACCGCGGTCGCCCTCGACGGCCAGGGCAAGCGGATCGCGACGGACTCCGCCTTCTTCTCCGTCCAGGTCAACAAGGGCAAGGCCGACACGCGCATCTCGCGCTTCAGCGCCGACCCCTCCAAGGTCCGTAAGGGCAAGACGATCTCCTTCTCCGGCCGTCTCCAGGTCAACGACGACGGCTGGGAGGGCGTTCGCGGCAAGAAGGTGAACGTCTACCAGCGCGCCAACGGCTCCAGCGGCTGGAAGTGGGTCGCCTCGGGCTACACCAAGTGGGGCGGCAAGTTCACCGCCAAGACGCGCGCCTACAGCAGCGGCACGTTCCGGGCCGTCTACGCCGGCAGTGACGAGCTGAAGGGCGCCACGAGCCGCACGGACTACGTGCGGGTCTACGGCCCCTGGTGGAGGCGTTAATCACCATTCCTGAGACCCGGTCCTTCACAAGGGCCGGGTCTCCGGCTTTTCCGGCCCCTTTCCTTAATGAAAGGTTTAGCGATCATTCAATGCGTGAAGGGACAGTCGCATTGCGTTGATCGACCCCGAAGGAGCCACGCATGCCGCACCCCGTCATCGCCCTCGTCCTGAGCATGACGAGCACGCTGGGGGCTGCGCCTGCGCCCGACCTGTCCGTCCGCTACGAACGCCCCGGCTCACCCCGCGCCGAGCAGGCCCGCGAGACCCTGAAAGACAGCCGCGCGCTGCGGACGCACATCCGCCTGCCCAAACCGATCGAGGTCGTCGCCCGCGACTGCGACTCGCCGAAGGCCACGTGGGACGGCGGCAAACGCCGGATCACGCTCTGCTACTCCCTGATCGACCAGGTGCGCCGCGAGATGACCGGGCTCTCGGAGACCGAGGAGACCGACGAGCGCACCGCGGAGGCCCGCATGGACGGCGCCATGGCGGTGCTCTTCCACCACCAGCTCGGCCACGCCCTGGCCGACCTCAACGGCCTGCCCGGCAACGAGACGCAGGCCGACCAGTTCGCGGCGCTGACGCTCGCCGCCGACGCGCCCGAGCACGTCGTGTCCGCCGCGGAGGCCCGCCATCTGCTCGCCGGCCACACCGGCATCGACCACCTCTCCGGCATCGACGAGTCGGCCGCGTTCACGTGCCTGCTGTACGGGTCCGACCCGGCCAAACACGCCCGCATCGCCCAGGGCGGCTGGGTTCCGGCCGAACGGGCGCCGTACTGCGCGGGCGAGTACCAGCGGGTCAAGTCCGCCGTCGGCGCAATGGCGGTGAAAGCGGGGACGTAACGGGTAGCGTCCCGGTATGGCTGAGGACCTGCTGAAAGACTTCGACCCGTTCGGCATCTTCGACGCCGAGGCGGCCAGGCTCGACCGGTTCTTCGCGGGTCTCGACGAGGCCGGCTGGCGGCGTCCGTCCCGGTGCGAAGGCTGGTCGGTCCGCGACGTGCTGGCCCACCTGGCGGGCGAGGAGCTCTACAACCACGCCTGCCTCGACGGCACCGTGCCCGAGCTGATGAGCCTGCTGGCCGCGGAAGGGGTGAGCGGGTTCAACGACTTCAACGACTGGTGCGTGCGCCGGCGCCGCGACCTGCCCGTCGAGCAGGTGCTGGAGGAGTGGCGGAGCAAGAACGCCGAAACCCGGCGGCGCATGCGCGAACTCGGCCAGAGCGCCCTGCTCGACACGATGGCCGGCCCCTATCCCGTGGGCCTGCAGACCCTCCACTACGACTCCGAGTACGCCACCCACGCCGACGACGTCGGGGCGCCCGTGGCGGAGAAGGAAGCCGACGACAGGACGCTGTGGCGGGTCGCGGTGGGGCGGTTCGTGCTGGTGGAGCAGCAGGCGAAGGTGCAGGTCGAACAGACGGCCGACGAGATCTGGGTGGCCGTGGACGGAAGCAGCGCCTCGCTGTCGTACCCGGAGTTCGTGGAGGCGACCGTGGGGCGCCTGCCCGACTCCCACGGCGTCGAACCGCGCATCGCCTCGGCCCTGAGGTGCCTGGCCTGAGACTCTCCCACGGGGTCAGGTCGTCAGCACGGCAAGCAGCAGCAGCACGATCACCACGGCCCCGGCCGAGAAGATCAGCCAGACATGGGCCAGAGCCCACATTCGCAGCCGGTCTCCGTACGCCTGTTGGAAGACGTCACCGCCAGACTCGATCCTGTTGATCGCCGCGACGCGCTGGACCAGCTCGGGATCGTCCCGCTCAAGTGCCTGCTCGATCTCAGCGAGGATGCGGCGTTCCCTTCCAGTGAGACCCATCGCGATCACCATTGCTCTCACACGCCGGTGAATCCCTTGTACCCACGAGTAGCTGAGGCATTCCCGCCGTCGCTCTAGTGCGGGAACGCCTTGGGCGGCCGGGGCACGACCTCTTCACGGTACGCCTCGATGATGGAGGCGACCTGGCGAATGAGCACAGTGTCCTCTAAACGGTCAAGATAGAGCGAACGTCGGGCCAGGCCGTCGAGGTCCACGGCGAAGTAGATCGCCATGAGCGGGTTGACGAACAGCTCGCTGCCGCGCGTCCTGTCCGTGAAGCGCACGTCGCCGAACTCGCCGCGCACCGCCGCCGCGATCGAGCCGTTCACGATGCTGGGGTAGGCAGGCAGCTCCGCCTGGGCGTGGGCCACGGCGTCGAGGTAGAGCGCGCCCGCCTTCGTGGCCCTGGAGACCGAGAAGGCTCCCAGGTAGGCGCCCTCGCGTTCGAGGGCGGCGAGGTTCTCCAGGACCTGGACGTGGTTGACGCCGTGGTAGGCGTCCACGCCGAAGCCGAGGCAGACGACGATCTTCTCGGGCACGTCGAGGCCGTGGACGGCGGCCAGGCTCGCCATGTCGTCGGCCGGAGTGCCCAGGCCCGCCTCGTCGCCGCGCATCAGGATGTCGGTGCCGCCGTCGACCAGGACGATCGCGTCCAGGTCGAGGTGTCCGGCGAGTTCGGCGTACGCCGCGCGCAGGGGGCGCACGCCGACCTTGGGGAAGGCGTACACCGTGTCGGGCAGGCGGTGCGTGGCCAGCCAGCGGGCCAGCCAGCCCTCGGGGAAGTACCAGTCTCTGGAGGGCGTGCCGGGGCGGATCGCGGCGACGTCCTCGGCCAGCCAGACGTCGAGGTCGAGCGCGTCCAGGTGGCTGAACGACAGGTTCGCCAGGTGGACCTCCTTGCCCGCCTCGTGGAGGGCCAGGGCGAGGGGCAGTCCGGCGTAGACGTCGGAACCCCCGCCCGCGCCGGCGACGAGAATCCGGCTGCGGGCCTCAAGCCTGGCGGACAGCGGCGAATCGAACATGCGGCATATTTTCCTCCATGGCGGGGCCTGATTCTCATTCCCTCGCTTCGGGATCCAGGCCGAGGACCGTACGGCCGCCGTCCACGGGGACGGTCGCGCCGTTGACGAACGCGGCGTCGTCAGAGAGCAGGTGCGCCACGACGGAGGCCACCTCGGCCGGGGTCGCGACCCTGCCCAGCGGGTGGAGCGCGGCGAGCTCCGCGTCCGCCTGCGGCCGTTCGGCCCTGAGCGCCTCGTAGCGTTCCGTCGCCACCGAGCCGGGGGCCACGGCGTTGACCCTGATGCCGCGCCGGCCGTACTCGACGGCCAGGGCCCTGGTCAGGCCCTCGGTGGCGGCCTTGGCCGTGGCGTACGGCAGGCTGCCCGGCACCGGCCTGGTCGCCTGGTGCGAGGTGAGGTTGACGATGGCGCCGGGGGTGCCGGCGGCCAGGAAGTGGCGTACGGCGGTGGCGCAGCCCACGACGGCCAGGTCCAGGTTCGCCGCGATCAGGGCTCTGACCTCGGCGATCGGGGACGAGTGCACGGAGGCGTCACGGAAGACGGCCGCGTTGTTGACCCAGCCTTTGAGGGTGCCCGACTCCTGCGCCAGGTCGGCGGCCCAGGCGGCGACCTCCTCGTCGGCGGCGTCGCCGATCACGGGGACCACGCGGGGGCCCGCCCAGTCGAGGGCGGCGCGGTCGCGTTCGATGACGACCACGGTGTCCCTCTCGCCCAGCAGCCGCTCCACCACGGCCTTTCCGATGCCACGTCCGCCGCCGGTCACTACATAGGAAAGACTCATGACTCAACGCTATTGCGCTGGCGTGACGATTATCACCGTATTTCCGGGCCGTGAACGGGAACAATGGCTGGAGTGATCACCACGCCCGGCCCGAAGGCGCACGCGCGTATGGTCGGCGCACTCGCTATCACGCAAACCGCAGGATATGGCGTTCTTTATTACGCTTTTTCTGTCTTTATCCCGCCGATGTCCCGCGACTTGGGCGCCGGGGTCGCCGAACTCACCGGCGCCATCACCCTGTCGGTGCTGGTGTCGGGGCTGGCGGCGCCGTTCATCGGCCGCCGGCTCGACCGGCGCGGCGGGCGCGGCCTGATGACGGTCGGCTCCCTGGTCGGCGGCCTGGGAGTGCTGGCCTGGTCGCAGGTGCAGCACGTGGCCCACCTGTACGCCGTGTGCGCGGTGCTGGGCCTCGCGTCGGCGATGGTGCTGTACGAGGCGGCGTTCGCGGTGATCGTCGCCTGGTTCGACGCGGCACGGCGGGCGCGGGCGCTGCTCGCGGTGACAGTGGTCGCGGGGTTCGCCTCCAGCATCTTCCTGCCGCTGACGGGGCTCCTCGTCGATCGCTACGGGTGGCGGCAGGCGCTGGTCGTGCTGGCCGTCGGGTACGCGCTGACCGCCGTCCCCCTCCACGCCCTGGCCGTACGCGGACGGGGCTCCCCCGCCCACGCCGGCCGGGGCGAGATCGTCGGCGCCGTGGCCGGGCTGCTCGGGGTGCTGTCGGTGACCGGGCGGCTGGTCACGACCGGGCTGCAGGCGCGCTGGCGGGTGGCGCTGATCACGGCCGCGATGTTCGGCGTGCAGGGGTTGGCGGCGGTGCTGCTGCCGCTGGTCGGCCGGAGCGTGCCCGGGGCGGTGGCGGGCGTGGTGCTGTTCGGGCTGGGGTTCGGGGTCGCCACGATCGCGCGGCCCGCGCTGCTGGCCGACCGGTACGGGACGGTCGCGTACGCGTCGCTGAGCGGGGCCCTGGCGCTGCCGATCACGATCTCCAAGGCGGTCGCGCCGCTGCTCGCCGCCGGGATCGCGCAGTTCGTCGGGTATCCGGCGGTCATGGGGGCGGTGGCCGGGGCGTGCGTGGCCGGGGCGTTGGCGCTGGTGGCCTACGATCGTGGCACCCGTACGGACACCGCTCCGGCCTGAGATGGGCGCGGGCTTTCGGGCGCTTGCGGATCAACCGGACACCGCCCGATCGCCATCGGCGGAACCCGCCAACCCACCGCTCCACGATCACGTAAGGTAGCCACATGGATACCCCCACCGAGGTCCTGCACCGCGTGTTCGGTTACGACTCGTTCAGGGCGGGTCAGCAGGAGATCATCGACCATGTCGTGGCTGGCGGCGACGCGCTCGTCCTCATGCCCACCGGCGGCGGCAAATCGCTCTGCTACCAGATCCCCGCTCTGGTGCGCCCCGGTGTGGGGGTGGTCATCTCCCCTCTGATCGCGCTGATGCAGGACCAGGTCGACGCGCTGCGGGCGCTCGGCGTACGCGCGGGGTTCCTCAACTCCACCCAGGACTTCGACGAACGCCGGCTCGTGGAGGCCGAGTTCACCTCCGGGGAGCTCGACCTGCTCTACCTCGCGCCAGAACGGCTGCGCGTCGACGCCACGCTGCGGCTGCTGGCCAAGGGCGAGATCTCGCTGTTCGCCATCGACGAGGCCCACTGCGTGGCGCAGTGGGGCCACGACTTCCGTCCCGACTACCTCGCCCTCTCCGAGCTGCACGAACGCTGGCCGCAGATCCCGCGCATCGCCCTGACCGCCACCGCCACCCCGGCCACCCACGCCGAGATCTCCTCCAGGCTCGGCCTCGACCAGGCCCGCCACTTCGTGGCCAGCTTCGACCGGCCCAACATCGACTACCGCATCACGGCCAAGAGCGAGCCCAAACGGCAACTCCTCGAGTTCCTGCGCACCGAACATCCCGACGAGTCGGGCATCGTCTACTGCATGTCGCGCTCCTCGGTGGAGAAGATCGCCGAGTTCCTCGTCGACAACGGCATCGCGGCCGTGCCGTACCACGCGGGGCTCGACGCCCGCACCCGCGCCGCCCACCAGTCCCGCTTCCTGCGCGAAGAGGGCCTGATCGTGGTGGCCACGATCGCGTTCGGCATGGGCATCGACAAACCCGACGTCCGCTTCGTCGCCCACCTCGACCTGCCCAAGTCGGTGGAGGGCTACTACCAGGAGACCGGCCGCGCGGGCCGCGACGGGCTGCCCGCGACGGCGTGGATGGCCTACGGGCTGAACGACGTCGTCCAGCACCGGCGCATGGCCATGGAGGGCGACGAGGCCCACCACCGCCGCCAGATGCTCCACCTCGACGCCATGCTGGCGCTGTGCGAGACCGTCGGCTGCCGGCGCGTGATGCTGCTCGACTACTTCGGGCAGAAGGGCGCCGAGCCGTGCGGCAACTGCGACACCTGCCAGAGGCCGCCCGAGTCATGGGACGGCACCGTCCCCGCCCAGAAGGTGCTCTCGACCGTGTGGCGGCTGGAGCGAGAGCGGCGGCAGAAGTTCGGGGTGGGGCAGGTGGTCGACATCCTGCTCGGCAAGAAGACCGCCAAGGTGCTGCAGCACGGCCACGAGACGCTGAAGGTGTTCGGGGTGGGGGCCGACCTCGGCAACGCGGAGTGGCATGGCGTGGCGCGTCAGCTCCTGGCCCAGGGGCTGCTGGCGGTGGAGTCCGCCCACGGCACCCTGGTCCTGACCGACGCCAGCCACACCGTCCTGCGCGGGCAGCGCGAGGTGCTCCTGCGCCGCGACACTCTCCGCCCGGCCCGCGTCAAAACCGCCACCCCGGCCGCCAAGGCCCGCGAGCAGGCCACCGAACTTTCCCCCGAGGCCACCGCCGTCTTCGAACGCCTCCGTGCCTGGCGCGGCGCGACCGCGAAGGAACAAGGCGTCCCCGCCTACGTCATCTTCCACGACGCCACCCTCCGCGAGATCGCCGCCTTGGGCCCGTCAACGTTGGCCGAGCTGAGCACAGTGAACGGGGTCGGGGAAAACAAGCTGGCGAAGTACGGCGAACAGGTCCTCCAAACTCTCCGTGGGGAGGAGTGAGCGTCGGCGGGGTGAGGCAGGCGCTCGCCGACGCGCGCTGGTGAACGGCACAGGCTCGTCACCGGGGCGGGCCGGAGGCTGAGGGCGACACACCACTTGCATGGCGCGAGCCGCAAAAAGCGCCTCACGCCCTGACGCATGGGGCCGGGGAACATCCCACCGCGACTGGAGTCCAGTCTGATCAGTTCTGTACGGCGAAGCCGCCCGTCCCGGCGGTCGCCTTACGGAAACAGCTGCCGCAAGTCGGCGAGGCGCTTCCGGGTGAAGTCGAGCTGGTCCTTCCAGTCGCAGTACAGCGCCTGCCAGCCGAACACCCCGCGCATCTCGATCGCCCGCTCGAAGTACTCGGCGACCCCGATGGACATCGGAAACAGCTCCCCGCGATGCTCCAGCCACAGCGGAGCCGACCCCGCCCGCAGTTCGAGCTTCACCTCCACGGCGTCGCCCATTCGAGGGTGATATTCGAGCACGCACAGCCGCTCTTGCAGGTCCCGCAGCTCGGCGGGCAGATCGTCCCACCAGGCGGGCGCGCGGGTCGGCGGGGTCGGGGTCTCCCAGCAGAACTCGCCCCCGTTGTGCTCCACGCCGTCCAGGCGGTAGCGCCAGGCCACTCCCACCTTGTCCTCCCTGCCCGCGACCAGGCGGTCCGTCAGTGGGCGCAGGGCTGGGTCCAGCTCGCAACCGGGGACGGCGCGGGTGGCCGCCTCCTGGGTCCGCTGCCAGCGCAGGTCATAGTCCGCCGCCGGATCGTCGATCGGCTTGACGAACCTGCCCCACTCCTTGTCGACTTCGATATCGGGGTGCCGGCGCAGGTCTATGACCATGCGGGACAACTGAGGCATCGAGTCAAGGTTCATGACGCCGAATTGTCGCAGATGCGCCTTGATGAACGGAGCACGATCGTTCGTGCTGATCAACAGCGACTTCGGAAGTTCAGCAACACCCTCTGACGTGCTCAGCAGCAGCGCTCTTCCACCCTGGCCTTGGTGAAGTCCCCCGCCGCGAACGCCTTCGCCGGGATCGTGAAGTACATCGTTCCGGCGTTGCACCAGCGCCATCCGAGCCGCTCGTCCTCTGCGAGCTGAAGCAGATGGATTTCCGGGCCATCGGCGTCGCGGTAGGTCACCCTGGGCTCGTCCGAACTGCGGTACGAGGTGTCGGGCCAGCCGAAGGCACAGTGCTTGTCTGCGGTGTTCGAGTCGAGGTCGCCCATCTCGGTGAGGATGAGCGATGTTGCGTCCGAGTGCTTGTCCCTGTCGAACTCCACATCGCTGTTCTCGACGTCATAGCCGTCCGGGAGCATGATGACCTGGGCCGCGTGGACGGGCGTGGCCGGGTATCTCTTGGCCGGTCCGGGGGCGACTGTCTCAACCGCCCGTACCGGATCGGCGGGAATCACGCGACACGCCTCAGGTCCGTATATGTCAAGCCCCCGGTACTCCTCGTACGGCACGTCCAGATCGAGAGAGAAGAAGTTGAGCAGGTCCGGCCGCATGGGCAGTTCGTCCCCGAGCCAGGGGGCGAGGGCGTCGGTGTCGAGAACGGCGTACAGAGACAGCGGAAAGCCGCCGATCTCGGGCCAGGGGGCGCCCAGTTCGAGCAGGGCGGGGCCGCCGAGTCGACATCGTCCAGTGGCCTGGGCGTCGTCTGCCGGAGGGTCCAACCGGAAGCCACGGCGAGCCATGGCCGCGAACTGCCGCCCGGCCTTCTCACCGAGCCGTTCGATGCATACCTGAAGCAGGCTCGCATGGTCGTCGAATTCCACGCCTGGAGTTTCTCAGTTGCCGCTTGCCACCCAGGAGCCTGAGGGAGTTCTGCCAGGTTTCGTCCGTTCTTGGCCCGAGCGGCGGATGCCTACGACTGATGGTTCGCTCGGAGTTCGCGAACAGCTCGGATTCAGGGTAGCCAGCCAACTCGGGCTCGGGACAGCCGGCGGGGGCTTGGCGGTGGCGACGGCCGCACGAAGAACGGTCGTCGCCACCACGTTGGTCAGCCCGGTCGTGGCGATCGTTCTGCCGCCCTGCTCACAACCTGGCCGGACGTCTCTTCAGCTGCCTGGCATGCCTCAGTCGGCTGTGCCGGCGCCCGGTCACGATCTTCCTACCGTATCGGGTGGGTCGTTGCGAGGGCGCGCTTGGGTGGTGGTCTCACTTGCCGTACAGAGTGATCGTACGGCGTGTGAGGGGAAAATGTGGTAGGTCAGGCTGCCCAGTTCGGGTCGCGGCCGAGATACGCCAAGAGGTGATCCTGGGGTGAGGCGTTCGTCGGGACCGTCAGCGGGTGAGCGAACCTGGTCGGACGGTCGGCGTCCGTCACGAACAGGTGGGCCAGGTCGAGCAGTTCGTCGGCCATGGCCGCCGGGATCGGATGGCGGTCGCCGCAGGACCTGGCGATGTCCCAGCCATGTACGGCGATCTCTATCGCGCCCACGGCGGCGACCATCGGGGAGGTCAGGCGGTGGTCGTTGACGGAGATCGGGTGGTCGTCGGTGAGCTTGGCCGTCCACAGACCGAGGACCTTGGTGGCGTCGTCCCTCAGGAGGAGGGCCGGGTTC
This sequence comes from Nonomuraea purpurea, assembly GCF_042650645.1. NCBI lineage: Bacteria > Bacillati > Actinomycetota > Actinomycetes > Streptosporangiales > Streptosporangiaceae > Nonomuraea > Nonomuraea purpurea. The sequence continues at coordinate 66,329 of NZ_JBHSBI010000017.1, read as the reverse complement.
GGGAGGAGCGCCGGGTTGCCGCCCTCCTGGGTGCCGGCTGTCGCGGGATGGCGTGGCTTTCCCGTTTGGCGTGGCATATGGGGGTGACACGACTTTTGCAGGCGATGCGGCCTCCGTGGAGGCAGTGGCCCGTTTCGGGGCTGAGGGTCATGGGGGCTCTGAGGACGTAGCGGTGTCTGGGGGTGGTGTGACCATTGCACGAAGGGAATGTGGTCTGACGCTGCCTCCATCAGAGTGTGGAGGGAGGTGCTCAGGTGGCCCAGGAGGTGCTGCAACGTCCAGCCCCGGCAGGGCGTGGGGCGGCACAACGTTGCCGGGGTCACGATGCGCAGACTGCCGAGCGTGTAGTCGATCGCGCGTTCCAGCAGGGCCACGCCCGCCTTCAACGCCTGTCCCTGGTCGCCCATATCGGCCTCCTCGTAGATGGAGACCGGCGTGCGAGTAAAAAATCATCGGCCTGGAGACGAGTTCCTGGACGCTTAACCTCCCGCCAGGGACTGATCGGCATCTGTTGCCGGCGCATCAGCCGTCACCCCTCATGACCGCATACACGACCTTGCCGCCCGACCTCGGCCAGCGATATCCCCACCTCTTCGCTAATGCCGCGATGATCATCAGCCCTCGCCCGGACTCGTCCATTCCCCCCATCGTCGCGTTGAGCATCGGCGGATTCCGACAGCGCGACCGCCTCTTCCGCCGCCGCGCGCCCTTCCGCGTACGCACCGTCGGCCAAGCGGACCTCAGCGAGGTTCAAACGTGCTCCTGGAAGGTCATCAGCCGCGATCAGAGCGGTCCGAGGAGGTCATGCGGATCGGCGTCGAGGTCCAGCGTTGACAGGACGCCCAAGAGTGCGCGCTCCTCGTACCGGAAATGGGACTCCATGATCGCGGAGAGGCCGTCCAGGTGCATGGCCAGCTCGCCCGGCGTGGCGTCCGAGGTGATCGCGCGGTCGAACCGCCCGAGCAGCATCGCGATCATCTCGTGGTCCTGCTGGAGCTTGGCGATCGTGGGCCGCAGCGACGGATGGCGCGCGGACAGTTCGGGAAGGAGCCCGACGTCTTCGCGCACGTGATGCCCGTCGAGGGCGGCACAGAATCCCTTGCAGTACAGCAGGAGGTCTGCCCGTGCCGAGGCGGTGTCCCCGGCTTCCAGGGATTCGCGCGCGAGGCGCAGTGCCCGATGCAGGCGTTGATGCGCCGCCTGCAGTTCAAGGTTCCAGGCTATGAGCCTGTTCTTCTCGCTCTCACCCACGGGTGGGGAACGGGGAAAGGGTCATCATGACCACCTTCCGGATCCGACGCCTCCATGCCTGACGCAGTCCGCCACCGACACGCGACGCTACCTGGAACTCTAAACCGACGACCCCCAGACGATCAACTCAGGCCGACCGTCCCACACGGTCATCGTGATCCGGCGCCTGATCCGCAAAGTGTGGACGGCCTACTGATGGAAGACGCGACCCACCCGATGCCCGTGACCTATCCGCGCGAACTCTTAGCTGATCAGAGACGCTGGAACCTTTCGCCTCCCTCTGGTGTAGGTGGAGCGAGGAGGTTGGCGTGATGAGATGGTTGTTGGCGGGTGTGTTGATCGTCGCGGCTGGGTGCGGAAGCGGAGGGTCTTCAGCGGGATCGGCGCCGGGTGGGCTTGCTGGGGCGTCCGGAACGCCTGAGAGCTCCCCCACGAGGGTGAACATTCCTTCCGCCACTGCGAGACCCAGCGCAAACCCGAGCGTCCCTGGCGTGAAAGCGGACGCTCCCGCTGCGAGGCCGAGCGGCATTGGGTGTAACGGGACTCCGGTCTTTCTCAGTGCGGGGTTTCCCGAGGTTCGGGGGGCGTCGCGGGATGCCGAGTTGTGGGGGCTGCTGTTCGTGGAGAAGACGCCACTCACCCGGGGTGCGGAGATCAAGATCGTGTGGCGGATGACCGGTGAAGGGCCGTTGCGGGTCAAGGCCGCGCTCCCGGACGGCACCTCCGCCACGCTCCTATGGGGCCCTGAACAGCATGACGGGTCGACTTGGCGTCGACCTGGTGAAGAGTGGGGGACCGGGTTCGTCTTTCCGAAGCGGGGATGTTGGAAGGTCGAGCTCAGCCGGACGCGTGGGTCGGGCCACGTCTGGCTTCCCGTCAGGTGAGGTGTACCCCTGCCCCGGTCGGAACGTCAGGTGCCGAGGGGCAGGGGCCGGAAGTCAGGGGGTCAGGGCCGGGCGACGCCGAGGTTGACCGGCAGCGACAGCGGGCCGACCGTGAGGAACGACGGCGTGTACGGGATGTCGTCGGGGTCGATCGCGAGGCTGAGCTCCGGCAGCCGCCGGTACAGCGTGGCGAGCGCCAGCCGGCTCTCCAGCCGGGCCAGCGGCGCCCCGATGCAGTAACGCGGGCCGTGGCCGAATCCGAGGTTCCCGGTCTGCTCGCGGGTGATGTCGAACTGGTCCGCGCTCTCCCCGTACTCGGCCGGATCGAGGCCGCTCACCTGGAAGGCCACGCCCACCGCCTCGCCCTTGGGGATGCGCACCCCGGCGACGGTCACGTCCTCCGCCGTGAAACGGAAGCCGACCATCATCGCCGAGTGGCGGTAGCGCACGGTCTCCTCGACCACGTCGGCCCAGCGGTCCTCGGCCTTGGCCAGCCGGAGCTGGTCAGGGTTGCGTGCCAGCGCCATGATGGCGTACCCGAGCAGGTGGACGGTGGTCTCGTGGCCGGCGATGAGCATGAGCCACAGGAGGCCGACCAGTTCGTCGGTGGTGAGCTTGTCGCCCTCGTCGCGGGCCTGGACCAGGCCGGAAGTGAGGTCGTCGCCCGGCTCCCGCCGCTTGTGCTCCACCAGTTCGTGCAGGAACGCCTGGAGGTCGTTCTGCGCCGCCATCGCCGCCTCCGGCGGTGTGGTGTGCGCCACCAGCGTGGCGGTCCAGTTCCGCAGGCGGAGCCGGTCCTCGGCGGGGATGCCGAACAACTCGCAGATCACCCAGATCGGCAGCGCCTCGGTGAAGGCGGGTACCAGGTCGACGCCGTCGCCGGCGGCCACCACGTCGTCCAGCAGGTCATCGATGATCTGCTGGATGCGCGGCTCCAGGGCCTGCACCCGGGCCGGCGTGAACGCCCTGCCGACCAGTCCGCGCAGGCGCCTGTGGTCGCCGCCGTCCCGGGTCCCCAGGTGGCCGCCCTCAACGATGGGGCGCAGCGGCCAGTCGTCGGGGATCGACCCGTCGTGGAGCGCGGGCCAGTGCCGGGGATCCCTGAGGAACGTCTTGTTGTCCCCGGCGAGGATCTCCCGCGCGGCCCTGTGGGTCAGGGCCAGGTACGCGGGCACGCCCCCGGGGAACTCCACCTCGACCACGGGAGCGATCTCCCTCAACCGGATGCAGGTGTCGAGCGGGCTCTCGTCCACGGCAGGGAAGGAGGGGAGGTCTGTTGTCATGTGACGCCTTTGGAGAGGAGGTAGGTGAGAGATCAGCGATCTCATCAAATATCCGTCATGATCAAGAAACAACACCGACCAGCGATCAGTAACGCGATGGTTACCTCGCGTTCGCTTTCAGCGTGCCGCCTCCGGACAGGGGCTGCCGGCGGGCCCGATTCCGCCGAAACTCAAACCACGCCGGACCAGAGCACCAAGCTGTGACAATCCACTCGGTGATGGAAAACTCGAAGCCGGCGCGGTCATCACCCCGGCCGCGCGCAAGACCGGCCGGGACCGGTCGAAACCCGGGCCTACCCGGCGTCTGAACCTGGCTCGGCAAGTCCGCCTACGTCAGGCGGCGCAGGACCGAGCGCGCGTGCGCCAAGTGGTGCTCGTGAGCCTCGGGCAGAGCTGCGGCCAGCGACTGGTACAGCGCGACCGCCTCTTCCGCCGCCGCGCGCCCTTCCGCGTACGCACCGTCGGCCAAGCGGACCTCAGCGAGGTTCAGCAGCGCGTTCGCGTGCCCGTGGCTGTAGCGAGCCGGATGCCGCGCGGCCAGCCGCCGGTGCATCTCCACCGACTCCACCGTGGCCGCCAGCGCCTCGGCGTGTTCACCTCGCCGGGACCGGATGAGACCGTGATCGGTCAACGCAAAGGCGAGATACCCCGCCAGAGGGTGCGGATCGAGCCCGTACAGTCGCCGGTAAATGGCCAGGCACCGCAGCGAGACACTCAGCGCCTCCTCAAGGTCCGACACTGACCCGCACAACGTGTGCAGCGCGAGCGCGAGGGTCTGCTCATGCTTGTCGGGGTCGGCGGGCACAAGCGCCGTGAGCAGGGCGACGGCTTCCCGCGCGGCCTCCACCGCCTCCTCCTGACGGTCCAGGTCCGCCAGGACGCACGACGTGTTGTTCAACGCCAGCGCGAGTTCCGCCGCATCTTCGTGGCGGCGGGCGATCTCGACCGCCTCGGAGTTCGCCGCCAGCGCCTCCTCGACCCGATTCAGGTCATGCAGGTCGATGCCCAGGTGGTTGAGGCTGACGCACAAGCTCAGCTCTCCCTCCCGGGCCTTCGCCCGGAAATCGGCTGCGTGGTTGTCCCGCCTCTCATCATCGCACTCGATGCCTTCGATGAAGTCCTCGTCGAGTTCATCGTCATCGAACAGATCGTTGACTTCACTCAGCCCGCCATCCTCGAAAAGCCCCCTGCCCACCGGCTGATCACCTGCGTCGAAATCCTCCTCCCACCAGGCGGGGAACAGACGCTCGAATCGGTGTTGGCGATCCAACGCCCGCGCCGCGAGTGCACGCTCGTGGCGCACGGCTTCTTCGCCGGCAGCCACGGCCTCGCGATACCGGCCTGACCATCTCAGGCTGACGGCGACATTGCTCAGTGTGTCAGCAAGGATGCGCAGGCCTGAGAAGTCATCGTCCGCATCGACCGACCGTCTGCCCATCTCCACCAGCTCGACGAAGGCCGCGTACGCCTCCTCGTACCGTCCGACCTGTGCGAAAGCCTCGCCCAGCCGCCCCAACGCTTCAGCCAGCCGGCTCATGATGAACCAGTCCGGCTCATCACCGGCGTCGTTGTAACCGCGCCAGATGTTCTCCGCCTCAGTCGCGGCGTCGACGGCTTCGTCGAAACGGCCGACGCTGGTGAGACAGTCGGCGTACTGGGCGAGCGCGTGCGCCAAGGTATAGCCCTTCGTCCGGACGGGCCCACTGTCGGGTTGCCGCCGGATTTCACCTACCGCCTCGGCGGCCGAGTCCAGCGCTTCATCGTGCCGTTTGAGCCGCACCAAGGTGCTGATGACCTCGGCTCGCGCGTCGTTCGCCAGATCAAGCGCGGATGCGTCCACGACCGCCAGGCGCACGCTCATCACCTGCTTCTCCTGTATGACCGGCAACATTTCCTCATGGCGCTCGAGCTCCTCGAGGACGTGCCCCAGAGAGTGCAACGTGCGGCGGTAATCGTTCAGGAAGTCGTCGGCGACCTCGGTGCCGGCCGCTCGGTAGACGTCGACCGCTTCGAGATAGGCCAGCCGCGCGAGCGCGTACCAGCTCGGGTACTCCAGCTCGGCGCCAAGGCTTCGCAACGGCTCGGCCAGCGCGTCCGGGCTGGGCCAGGTTTCGCGGGGCTGCCCGCGCAGAGCCTCGATCTGCTCCATGAGGACCCGTACGTCTTTCAGCCTGGGACCGTCAGGTAACCAGGAGAGTCGAGGATAGCGAGTGTCGAATGGCCCGGGATGTTGCAGCAACATCGCTAAATCGATGCGATCTTCCACCATGGCCGGGACGATAGCGTAGCCCTACGTCAAACCAGCACCATGCCAAGATCGCGCACGTCACGGCGCCGAGCAGGTGAGAGGCTCAGTCGGCCGCCGGGCTGCCGGTTTCTGGAGTCCTCTGCTCTGAGTCCCGAAGTCGACTTCACTGGCTGGTGCACAGTGGTGGGATTACGTCGGTTTCCGTGGCCGTGGCCACCAGGCGCCTCATGCCCTCGGGAACCTCGTCGGCGTACCAGTACGACGCGGTGCCGAACGCGCGGATCGAGCTGCTGCCCGGCGTCGGGCACCTACCCATGGTGGAAGCGCCCGAGACGACCGGCAACCTCCTGCTGGGCTTCACGGCAACGGGCCGCTGACAGCCCGCCCATGATCTCTGAGGCCCGGACCGGTCACGTGTTGCCGACCGGGACGCCACCTGACCGAAGCGGTGGGTCTTCAGCGGGAACGGCGCCGGTGGGCTTGCTGGGGCGTCCGGAACGCCTGAGAGCTCCCCCACGAGCGTGAACGTTCCTTCCGCGACCGCGAGACCCAGACGGCTGTTGAGCCCACAGCCCCCGCGCCGGGCCAAGATCCCGGGCGGGGGTGCTCGGGAGTCAGATGGCCAGGGCTCGGTCTACGAAAGTGGTGACGTCGTTCAGGACCTCGTTCTTGTTGGTTTCGTTGAAGACCTCGTGCCGGGCCCCTGGATAGATGCGTTCGGTGAAGTTCGTGCCCTTGACGGTTTCGATGCCGGTGCGGCTGCCGGGGAGGGGCACCAGGGCGTCGTCTTCTCCGTGCACCCACAGCGTGGGCAGCGGCCCGAACGTGCCGCCCTTGGCGATCGTGGTCAGTGTGGTCGCGAACGCCTCCACCGTGGGCCGTTGGAACGGGCCGTGCCACACCAGCGGGTCGGCGGCGTACGCCTCGCCGACCGCGAGGTCGCGGGAGAGGGTGGCCGGGTCGATGGGGGTGTCGGGGATCTCGGCGAGGGCCATCAGGGTGGGGATGACCTCCCATTCGCCGATCACCGGGCCGGACAGGACGAGGGCGGCCAGGCCGGAGCTGTGGTGCTGGGCGTAGCGGGCCGCGATCATGCCGCCCATCGAGTGACCGATCAGTACGAGGGGCACGCCCGGGTGCTCGGCCCTGGCGCGGGTTTCGACGGAGTGGGCGTCGGTGACCACGTCCTCGAAGTCCTCGATGAGCACCCGGTCGCCCTCCGACTTGCCGTGGCCCATGTGGTCGAGGCCGTAGACGGCGGCGCCGTGGCGGACGAGGTGGTCGGCGACGTGCTCGTAGCGGCCGATGTGCTCGCCGTATCCGTGGATCAGCAGGGCGATGTATCGCGACTGGTCGTGGGGCCATTCGCGAACCTTGATGAGCCCCCTCGTGCCGGTGAACGTGTGCTCTCGCGACTCGGCCATGCTCACTCCTCTTTCGAAGAACTCCGAAACTGTGGTGATCACCCAGAAGCCCATGCTGCCACGTCCGAAAACCGCCGACTTCTCGCGGCCCGGCGGTGTTGTAGAAGGTATGGACATCTACACCACGATCGACAGCCCGTTGGGCGAGATCCTGCTCGTCGGGGACGGCTCGGCGCTGACGCGCGTGTCGTTCGACGTGGACGTGCGGCCCGAGTGGCGGCGGGGGACGTTCGCCGAGGCCGAGCGGCAGTTCAGCGAGTACTTCGCGGGCGAGCGCACCTCGTTCGACCTGGACGGCGTCACACGCGGCAGCGCGTTCCAGGAGCGGGTGTGGGCCGAGGTGGCGGCGCTGCCGTACGGCACCACGACGACCTACGGCGCGCTGACCGCCCGCATCGGGGCGCCCCGCGACCGGATCCGCGCGGTCGGCGCGGCCATCGGCGCGAACCCGCTGCTCGTCGTCCGCCCCTGCCACCGCGTCGTCGGCGTCGACGGGGCGCTGATCGGGTACGCCGGGGGCGTCGAGCGCAAGCGCAGCCTGCTCACGCTCGAAGGCGTGCTGCAGCAGCAGCTCTGGAGCGTGTCATGAAGGCCGACTGGACGGAGTTGGCCAAGGAGGTCAACGCGTACGGCTGCGCGCTGACCCCGCAGGTGCTGACGCCCGAGGAGTGCAAGGAGATCGCCGGCCTGTACGACGAGGTCGGCCTGTTCAGGTCCACGATCGACATGGAGCGCTACCGGTTCGGCGCCGGGCAGTACCGCTACTTCGCCCGTCCGTTCCCGCCGTTGGTCGAACGGCTGCGGGCGGCGTTCTACCCGCACCTGCTGCCGATCGCCCGCGACTGGGCGGCCAAGCTCGGCTGGCCGGCGCCGTGGCCGGACGACTTCGGCGAGTGGCTCGACATGTGTCACCGGGCCGGGCAGACCAAGCCGACCCCCATCCTGCTCCGGTACGGTCCTGACGACTGGAACGCCCTTCACCGCGACCTTTATGGCGATCTGGTGTTCCCGCTGCAGGTCGTGATCGGGCTGGACCGGCCGGGCGAGGACTACGCCGGGGGCGAGTTCCTGCTGGTGGAGCAGCGGCCTCGGGCTCAGTCCCGTGGCACGGTGACGCTGCTGCCGCAGGGACACGGGTTGATCTTCACGACGCGCGACCGGCCGGTGCGGTCTTCGCGCGGCTGGTCGGCCTCGCCGGTGCGGCACGGGGTGAGCACCGTACGGTCGGGGCTCCGGCACACGCTGGGGCTCGTCTTCCACGATGCCCGCTGATCGGATGACGTACACGCTGGTCGGGGCCGATGGCCGCTCCTACGCCAGCCCCATGCCCGGAACGCTGGGCGGGCATCGGAGGGCGCGGCTGTACGGGCGGCTCGACTGCCCGTCGGCGCTGCGGGCCATCGCCCGTGGGGGATATATCCAGCATCGGGTGTTCTTCGCCGACGCCGGGGACGCGGTGGCGGCCGGGTACCGCCCCTGCGCGGTCTGCCTGCCCGATGCCTACCAGGCGTGGCGGCTGAACACCGGGAAGGAGGACCCGAACGACCGCGTCAGGCCCAGGATCGAGCGAGGGAAGGTGATTGGCCCGGTCTCCGAAGGTGCCGTCACGGTGCCGGAGGTCGAGGCAGGGACGGCCATCGACCCCGTCTCCGAAGGTGGCGTCACGGCGTCAGAGTTGGAGACGGTGATCGAGTTGCTCGGGCCGCGCGCAGGAAGCATCGTCATCGGGCACGGCAGGGACGCCGCCCCCGTGGCCGAGGCGTTCGCGGGCGCCTGGCGCGGCACGGTGCTGGCGGTGGTGTCCTGGCCGGATCGGGCGGCGTCGTGGTTGCGGCAGGCCAGGCGGTTCACCGCCGAGACGCCCGACGCCTGGGTGGTGGCGGGGGCGCCGCTCGGGTGGGCCAGGATGGGCGAGCGGCTGCGGCTCAGTACGGATTGGGATCCGCGCCGTACGGTCGGCTTCGCGTCCACGATGGGAGCCGTCGCCCTGGCGGCGCCTGGGACACTGGAGGGCATGCGGGGATCCGACCGTAGCGGAAACGTCTGGCAGGTCGGACGGAACATCATTTATCGGGAAATATCGTGATTCCGTCGCAAATATGGGAGATCGCGCCCGGCGCGGTACATGTGCCCGGCTGGCTCACCCTGGACGAGCAGCGCCACCTCGTCCAGGCCTGCCGCGAATGGGCCAGGGGCCCGGTGCCGATCCGGCACACCGTGCTGCCCGGAGGCGGCGTCATGTCCGTACAGACGGTCTGCGTGGGCTGGCACTGGCAGCCGTACCGGTACACCCGCCTGGCCCACGACGTGAACGGCCGCAAGGTGGCCGACTTCCCCGACTGGCTCGGCGACCTGGGCCGCCGCGCCCTGGAGAGCGCCTACGACCACCCGGCCGACTCCTACGAGCCCGACACCGCCCTGATCAACTTCTACGACGGCCAGGCCAGGATGGGCATGCACCAGGACAAGGACGAAAAGTCGGACGCCCCGGTGGTGTCGCTCAGCGTCGGCGACACGTGCGTGTTCCGCTTCGGCAACACCCAGACGCGCGGCAAACCGTACACGGATGTCGAGCTCGCCTCCGGCGACCTGTTCGTCTTCGGCGGCCCGTCGCGCCTGGCCTACCACGGCGTGCCGAAGGTCTACCCGGGGACGGGCGACCCCGCCACCGGCCTGACCTCCGGCCGCCTGAACCTGACGATGCGCGTCACTGGCCTACGGTGAGGTAGTCGAACTCGTCGTCGCCGAGCGTGCGCCGCAACGTCCGCAGCACCTTGGCCGCGTCGTCGTCCGGTCCCTGTACGTAGAAAGGCTTGCCCTCGCGCCCGAACGTGATCGCCGACTCGCCCTCCCACTTGCCCAGTACCTCGGAGGCGGGCGCGAAGTCGTCATGGGGCTCGAACCCCAGCCCTCGGGCGTAGTCGACGGACCCGAACACCAGGTGCCGCGCCAGCTCGATCGGCGCCTCCTGCCAGCCCTGGTACTCGCCGAAGAAGAACTCGCGAAAACGAGCGAGCTCCCGGTCGTCGAGCACGTCGGGCCCGATCGCGTTCTTCGCGCCCAGGCAGTAGGCGTCGACGAGGTAGCCGGAGACCGACATCCTGTCCCAGTTGTGCCGCCGGGCGACCAGGACGCACACGATGCCGTCCGCGCCCGACTCAGGGCCCTCGTCGACCCACCCCCGGGCCGGATCGACGCCGAGCCCCGCGCTCCAGCCGTGGTTGACCCAGCAGCCGACCACCTCGGGCTCGGCGGTGCCGGCGCTCTCCTCGGCGATGGCCCGCACCAGCGGCGCGACGACCGACGGCGAGACCTTGAGCGCCCTGGCGATCTCCTTCGGGGAGCGGCCCTGCAGGCGCAGCTCGCGTACCCGATCCTTCAAGTCCATCTGCGCAGCTTAGCGTCATGGGGACAGGCGGCGGGCCAAGGCAGTTTACGGTTTCCGTCAGCCGACTGATGCGGTCACGGTGTCGACGCCGCTCTGCCCGACAGAACGCCCTGACACGAGCACGAGGACGAGGTCGCGCAGGTCGGACAGGCGCTGCAGCGGGTCGCCTGCGACCGCGATCAGGTCGGCCCGCTTGCCCACCTCCAGAGTGCCGGTGACCTCGCCGACCCCGCAGGCGTCCGCCGCCAGTACCGTGGCCAGCTCGATGACCTGCGCGTTGGAGTAGCCGGCCATCGCGAACACCTCAAGACCGCCCACGTAGCCGTCGGTCGGGTTGGCGATGCCGCCGATGGCGAACCCGGCGTCGGTGCCCGCGATGAGCCGCACGCCGGCCTCGCGCATCGCCGCGACCCCGGCCAGCCAGGCGTCGAGCATCTCCTGCCCGTGCACCTCGCGGATCCGCCAGAACGCGCCGTGCACGGTCGGGCAGACGTAGCTGTCGCCGGCCGCGAGCAGGTCGGCCAGCTCGGGGTCGTAGCGATGGCCCCGCGGGGTGAAGAACGTGCAGTGTTCGATGGTGGCGACCCCGGCCTCGACGCAACTGCGGATGGCCGCGTGCGCGTGGGCGTGGGCCGCGACGCCCTTGCCCCGGTCGGCGGCCTCCTCGACGACCACGCGGATCTGCTCGGTGGTGTACTGCGGCACCCAGCTCGGTGGCGCGCCCGGCGTCATCTGGCCGCCGGAGGCCATCACCTTGAGGCAGTCGGCGCCCGCCCGCAGGTTCTCCCTGGCGACGCGGCGGATGGCGGGCTCGTCGTCGGCCTCGCCGCCCATGTACCAGCAGTGGCCGCCGGTGATCGTGATGGGCCTGGTCGCGGCCAGCAGGTGGGGGCCGACGGCCAGGCCCTCCTCGATGGCGTCGCGCAGGACCAGGTCGAGGAAGCCGCGCCCGCCGAGGTCGCGGGCGGTGGTGACGCCCGCGGAGACGAGCTTGCGGGCGTTCTCGGCCATCCGCAGCAGCAGGTGGTGATCGCTCTCCTGGCCGCGCCTGGTGATCGGGTCGACCGCGGCGTCGAACCCCAGGTGCACGTGCGCGTCGATCAGTCCCGGCAGGACGGTGCAGCCGGGCAGGTCGAGGAGCTCGCCCGGGGTGTCGCCGGCGCTGCCGCGCGGCCCGACGGAGACGATCGAGGCGCCGTCGATGACGATCTCACCGTCCGGGATCACCTCTCCCGGACGCCCGGTGAGCACCTTGGCGGCGCGAATGATCCGCATGATCCCAGATTGCCACGTGCCTAAAGGCGCGAGAAGGGGATCGTAGGAGCTGCGGGGCAGCGCGGGACGTTGGCCACGCCGGTCGGCCAGATCACGCTGGACACCCGGCCGGGCCGCCGGGCCCCGCACGCCCAGGGCCCGCACGGGATCGTCACAGGAGTGGGAGCAGGGCTCGCGCGTCCGGGTGGGCATCGAGGGTCATGACCTGCTCCGCCAGGCGCTCCCGGCCCGGTGCGAGGCCGTGGAACTTGGCGAGCAGCCGCTCGTCGGAGAGCGGGTTGGCAGGAGAGCCGAGCGGGTCGCGCACCCTGGCCCGCCGGACGGCGCCCGAGGTCGTGGTGACGGTCAGGGCCGGCTCGTCGATGCCGCCCAACTCCGGGTCCACCTCCAGGTCGATGAGGTCCATGAGCGCGGCGGCCCGGGGGTCGCCGCGCCGTTCCGGGGCATAGGCGGCCAGGTCGGCGTCGCCGTAAAGGATTCTGGCGGCGATGCCGTACGGCAGGCTCAGCTGGGCGCGGGAGAGGGTGGCGACGTCGCGGCCGCCGCACATGTCGGCCACGAGCGGGCTCAGGCGCACGTGGATGCGGGCGATCTCGCCGAAGCGCAGGTCCAGGCCGCCGATCGCGTCGATGGAGGAGTGGGTGCTGCGGCAGGACGCGTATGGCTTGATGGAGCAGCGCGAGATCCGCCACACCGTGCCGAGGTCGCGGGTCAGCGCGCCGGGGTCGGCGTCGGCGCCCGCGTAGGTCCGCAGGAAGCCGCCCCACACGTCGTCGAAGATCCGGCCGGGGCCGCTCGTGCCGGACGCGGCCAGCAGCGCGGCGGTCAGGCCGCCCTCGGCGGCGCGGCCCGCGTGCAACCGCTTGCTCACCGCGCCGTCGTGCACGAAGGCCCACAGGCCGCCGGAGAAGCCGGCCGCCAGCCCCAGCGCGTGGGCGGTTCGCGTGCTGTCCAGTCCCAGCAGTCGCGCGCTCGCCGCCGCCGCGCCGAACGTGCCGCAGGTGCCCGTCGAGTGCCATCCGGCCTCGTTGTGCGCGGCGTAGCCGCCACACGCCTCCAGCGCCCGGCGGGCCACGTCATACCCCAGGACGACCGCCTCCAGCAGTTCGGAGCCGCTGACCGGGCGGTCTGCGAGGCTGAGGCAGGCCAGCGCGGCGGGCACCACCACGGCCCCGGAGTGATCGCAGCCGCCGGTGTCGTCGAGTTCGAGCGCGTGCGCCGCGACGCCGTTCAGCAGTGCCGCGTCACGCGGCGCCACGGCCAGCCCGGTCCCCCAGATGGGTGCGTTCCCCGGACCGCTCAGGCCGGGAGCGGGGGCGACGGCCCCGGCCAGGGCGGCGCCGAGCGTGTCGAGAAGGTGGCGTTTGGCCCGCTCGACCACGTCGGTGGGCAGCGGCGGCGGCTTCGAGATGAGCTCGGCGAGCGGGAGGAGCGGTGTCACGTGGCCGCGCCGTTGAGGGTGATCTGCTTGATGGCGTTGTCCTTGAGGCCCCACTTGTCGAGCAGGCTCGCGTAGGTGCCGTCCTGCTGCAGGCCGGCCAGCGCCTTGATGACCGCGTCGCGCAGGCGCGGGTCCTGCTTGCCGAATCCCATGGCCTGGTTGACCTCGGTGAACGGCTCTCCGACGAGGTTGAACTTGCCCGGGTCCTGCTCGGCGATGTACGGAAGCGTCTCGCTGCCCTGGACGGCGGCGTCGACCCGGCCCTGGGTGAGCTGGGTGCGCGCGTCCGCGGAGCCCTCCGTGCCGACGACCTTGATCGGCTTGCCGGAGCAGTTCTTCTCGCTCCACTTCTTGATCTCGCCGGGGAAGGAGGTGCGGCGGCTGGCGCCCACGGTCTTGCCGCACAGTTCCTTCGGGTCGGCGACCTTGGTCGTGGCGAAGAACTGCGCGCCCGAGCTCAGGTAGCCGACGAGGTCGAGCGTCTCGCGGCGTTCTGGCAGGTCGCTCATCCCCGAAAGGATCATATCGATCCGACCGGTGGTGACCGCGCTCTGCAACTGCTCGAAGGACGTCTCCTGCCACTTGACCGTGACGCCGAGCTTCTTGCCGATGGCGTTGCCGAGGTCGATGTCGAAGCCGGTGAGCTGGTTGGTCGCAGGGTCCTTGAACTCCAGCGGCGGGTAGTTGGGCACGTTGCCGATCACCACGGTCTTGGATTCGGCGATCTTCGGGGGGAGCCCGCCGTCCGATGCGGCCTTGAGGTTCTCCGGCGCCTGCGCGGTGCAGGCGGTCGCGGCCAGGGCGAGACAGGCGAGAAGAAAGATGGGACGAGACAAGACTGAACTCCTAGAGAACTGCTGACAGGAAGGTCTTCGTACGCTCATGGGTGGGGTTGACCAGGACCTCGTCGGGGGTGCCCGTCTCGATGACGCGGCCGTCGTCCATGAAGACGACCTGGTTCGCGACCTCCTTGGCGAACCCCAGCTCGTGGGTGACGACGACCATGGTCATGCCGGACGCGGCCAGGTCGCGCATGACCGCCAGTACCTCGCCGACCAGCTCCGGGTCGAGCGCGGAGGTGGGCTCGTCGAACAACATCAGCCTCGGGCGCATCGCCAGCGCGCGGGCGATCGCGACCCGCTGCTGCTGCCCGCCCGACAGAGTCGAGGGGTAGGCGCCGGCCTTGTCCGTCAGCCCCACCCGCTCCAGCAGCTCCATCGCCCGGGCCTGGGCGGTGTCGCGCGATTCGCGCAGCACTCTGATCGGCCCCTCGACCACGTTCTCCAGCGCGGTCATGTGCGGGAACAGGTTGAAGCGCTGGAACACCATCCCGATCGGCCGCCGCTGCCGGGCGATCTGGGCGTCGCTGAGCTGGTGCAGCTTCCCGTCCCGCTCGACGTAGCCGAGCAGCTCGCCGTCGACCCAGGCGGCCCCCTCGTCGATCGTCTCCAGCTGGTTGATGCAGCGCAGGAACGTGCTCTTGCCCGAGCCTGACGGCCCGATGACGCACAACACCTCGCCCGCGGCCACCTCCAGCGAGATGCCCTTGAGCACGTGGTGGGCGCCGAAGCGCTTGTGGACGTCGACCGTCTTGATCATTTCTTCACCCCTCGGGAGAAGCGGCGCTCGACGACCATCTGGCCCAGGCTGAGGATGGTGACCACGATCAGGTACCAGAACGTCGCCACGAACAGCAGCTCCATGACGCGGTTGTTGGCGTAGTAGACGTTCTGGGCGCTGTGCAGCACCTCCTGGTACTGGATCGCGCTGGCCAGCGACGTCAGCTTCACCATGCTGATGAACTCGTTGCCGATCGGGGGCAGGATGACCCGCATCGCCTGCGGCAACACGATCCTGCGCATCGTCTGGAAGCGCGTCATCCCGATCGCCTGCGCGGCCTCGGTCTGCCCCTGGTCGACCGAGAGGATGCCGCCGCGTACCACTTCGGAGGTGTAGGCGCCCTGGCAGATGCCCAGCCCGAGCAGCGCGGCGACGAACGGGGTCATCAGGTCGACCGTGCGCGCCTCGAAGACGCCGGGGATGACGACGTAGGGGAAGACCAGCGCCAGGTTGAACCAGAGGAACAGCTGCAGCAGTTGCGGCGTGCCGCGGAAGATCCAGGTGTAGAGGAAGGAGACGCCGCGGGTGACGGGGTTGCTCGACATCCGCATCACCGCGAACAGCACGCCCAGAGCCACCCCGAGGATCATGGCGAGCACGGCCATGACGATGGTGTTGACCACGCCGGTCAGGATGGCCTGCGCGGTCAGGTACTGGCCGACCACGCTCCATTCGATCTGCCCGCCGGCGAACGAGACGACGATCGCCGCGAGGGCGGCCACCACGACGATCGCCGCCACGTAGCGGCCGTAGTGTTTGCGCGCCACCCGGGGCAGGTGGGCGACATCTGTGGACATGGGGATCTCCTCACGTGCGAGAGGTCAGCGCGGGTGACAACACCCACAGGACTCGGGTGGCCTCGTCGCCGGGGTTGGTGAAGGTGTGGGGGGTGCCGCCGGGGAACAGGAACGAGTCGCCCTCGCGCATCTCGACCCGCTCGCCCGACGCCTCGATCGTGAACAGGCCCTTCAGGACGTGCACGAACTCGATGTCGACGGGAAGCGCGTACGGCTCGTGGCCCGACCCGCCGCCCGGCTCGATCTCGCTGAGCAGGACCAGCATCCTGTGCTCGTCCTTCGGCGTCAGCTGGTACTCGGTCATGCCGCTGCCGCCGAACTCGAGCCTGGCCCGGCTCTCGGACCTGACCAGCCGCCCGCCCGAGCCGTCGAACAGGTCGGCCACGTCCAGGTCGAGCGCCTCGCACAGGCGCAGCAGCGAGGCGACCGAGATGGACACCTGGCCGCGCTCGAACCTGGACAGGAAGCCCTTGGTGAGCCGGGCCCGCTCGGCCACCTCGGTCAGGCTGAGCCTGCGCCGCCGCCGCAGTTCGCGGGCCCGAGGGCCCAGACCGGGCGAATCCGGAATCGAGATCACGCCGCGGGTCCCCGGTAGTCACAGCCCCAGGCGCGCTGCCGCTCCAGCAGGCCGGCGAGGCGGTCGATCTGCTCAAGGACCCGGTCGGGCGAGGTGGCGCCGTAGCCGGTGCGCGCGGCCAGGGCCGCCTCGACGGTGAGGTGCGGACGCACGTCCGGCGTCAGCCGCGCGTCCACCTCGGCCAGCTCCGCGTCCGACAGCTCGTGCAGGTCCAGGCCCTTGTCCTCGCACGTTCGCACGAGCGCGCCGGTGATCTCGTGGGCCTCGGTGAACGGCACGCCGCGGCGCGCGAGCCAGTCGGCCACCTCGGTGGCCAGCGTGAAGCCCTCGGTCGCCTGCCTGCGCAACTCCTCGACGTTCACCGACAGCGTGCGCACCAGCCCGGCCATGGCGGGCAGCACGATCACCAGGGTGTCCACGGTGTCGAAGACGGCCGCCTTGTCCTCGGACAGGTCCCTGTTGTAGGCCAGCGGCATCGCCTTCAGCGTCGCCATCAGGCCGTTGAGGTTGCCGAGCAGCCGGCCCGCCTTGCCCCTGGTGAGCTCGGCGATGTCGGGGTTCTTCTTCTGCGGCATGATCGAGCTGCCGGTGGCGAAGGAGTCGTGCAGCTCCACCCAGCGGAACTGGCGCGAGGCCCAGGTGCAGATCTCCTCGGCCAGCCGCGACAGGTTCACCCCCAGCATCGAGGCGGCGAACAGGAACTCGGCCACGTGGTCGCGGCTGGCGACGGCGTCGATGGAGTTCTCGCACGGCCCGTCGTAGCCCAGCTCCGTGGCCGACAGCTCCGGATGCACGGCTATCGCGGAGCCGGCCAGCGCCGCCGAGCCCAGCGGGGAGCGGGCGGTGCGCCGGTCCCAGTCCTCGAGCCGGTCGGCGTCGCGGGCGAACGCCTGCGCGTGGGCCAGCAGCTGGTGCCCGAACACGATCGGCTGGGCGGGCTGCAGGTGGGTGAAGCCGGGCGCCGCGCTGCGGACGTGACGGCGGGCCTGCGCGACCAGGGCGTCCTGCAGTTCGGCCAGCGCCAGCACCAGCTTCCTGGCGTGGTCGCGCAGGTACAGCCGCAGGTCGTTGGCCGTCTGGTCGTTGCGCGAGCGGCCGGCGCGCAGCTTGCCGCCCACCTCGCCCAGCCGCTCGACCAGGACGCGTTCCAGGAAGGTGTGCACGTCCTCGTCGGAGGCGTTCGGGCCGACGCGTCCGGCGCGTACGTCCTCGTCCAGCGTGTCGATCCCGGCCAGCAGCCGCTCCGCCTCGGCCTCGTCGACGATCTCGGCCCGCAGCAGCTCGCGGACGTGGGAGCGCGAGCCCGCCAGGTCGTAGGCCGACATGCGGAAGTAGCTGTCGGGCGCGCGGGAGAGGGCGAGCAGGGACGGGTCGGCGGGCGAACGGAAGCGTCCGCCCCAGAGCTGATCAGACAACGCGGTTGCCTTCCGGTAAACGAAGTTTTCCGACATAGTGGTCTGCGTCGCCAGGGGTGTCAATAGCTCCTTTTGTACCGAAATATGCTGTTAACGAGGGGAATTTCATGTCTCAGGGACCCGTCGACGCCTCGCAGGTGCCGCGCTTCGCAGGGCCCGACACCTATGCCCGGTTGCCCCGCCTCGACCAGGTGGAGCGGGCCGACGTCGCGATCGTCGGCGTGCCGTTCGACAGCGGGGTCTCCTACCGTCCCGGCGCCCGCTTCGGCCCGGCCGCGGTGCGTCAGGGCAGCAAGCTCATCAGGCCCTACAACCCGGCGCTGGACGTCTCGCCGTTCGCCGACCTGCAGGTCGCCGACGCCGGGGACATCGCCTGCAACCCGTTCGACATCGGCCAGGCCATCGACACGATCGAGCAGGCCGTCGGGGAGTTCGACGCCAGGCTCGTCACCATCGGCGGCGACCACACCATCGCGCTGCCGCTCCTGCGTGACGCGCACCGCAAGCACGGGCCGCTGGCGCTGCTGCACTTCGACGCCCACCTGGACACCTGGGACACCTACTTCGGCGCCGAGTACACCCACGGCACGCCGTTCCGCCGCGCGGTGGACGAAGGCATCCTCGACACCGAGGCGCTCAGCCACGTCGGCATCAGGGGGCCGCTGTACGGCAAGGCCGACCTGGCCGAGGACCGCAGGCTCGGCTTCGGCATCGTCACCTCGTCCGACGTCATGCGGCGCGGCCCCGACGAGATCGCCGACGCCCTGCGCCAGCGGATCGGCGAGCGCCCGCTCTACATCTCCGTCGACATCGACGCGCTCGACCCCGCCCACGCCCCGGGCACGGGCACCCCGGAGGCGGGTGGCCTGACCAGCCGTGAGCTGCTGGAGATCCTGCGCGGGCTGTCGGGCTGCAACCTGGTCGGCGCCGACGTGGTGGAGGTGGCACCCGCCTACGACCACGCCGAGATCACCTCGGTCGCGGCCGCGCACGTCGCCTACGACCTGATCAGCCTGTTCGCGCTGGGGAAGCGGGCATGAGAACCGGGGGCGACCTGGTCGTCGAGACCCTGGTCGCGCTCGGCGCCACGACCGTGTTCGGCGAGCCAGGCCAGCACGCGCTGGCCATGTTCGACGCGCTGCGCCGCTCGCCGCTGCGCTACGTCGGATGCCGTACGGAACTGGGCGTCGCCTTCGCCGCCGACGGCCACGCCCGCGCCACCGGGACGGTGACCCCGTTCCTGGTCTCCACCGGCCCCGGCGCGCTGGCGACCCTGCCCGCCCTGATGGAGTCGCGCCTGGCCTGCGCGCCCGTGGTCGGGATCTCCAGCCAGATCCCGTCCGACGGGCTGGGGGGCCGCAGGAAGGGATACCTCCACGAGCTCCCCGACCAGGCGGCCTCCTTCCGCGGCGTGGCCACCTCGGTCCAGGTCGTGCGGGCGGCCTCGCAGATTCCCTCCGCCCTGGCCCGGGCATGGGAGGCGGCGCTCAGCGTGCCGCAGGGGCCCGCGTGGGTGGAGATCCCGCAGGACGTCCTGCTCGCGCCCGTGGACATCCCGGCAGTGGCCGACCTGTCCGTGCGTCCGAGCACACCCCGGCCCCGGGCCGAGCTGGTACGGCAGGCCGTCCAGGCGCTCGACTCCGCCTCGAACCCCGTCATCCTGGCCGGCGGCGGGGTCGCCCTGTCCGGGGCGGGGCCAGAGCTCCTGACTCTGGCCGAGAGGCTGCGCTCGCCGGTGGCCACCACATTCGCCGCGAAAGGCGTCTTCCCCCGCGAGCACCCGCTGTCGCTGCGGTCATGGCTGGAGGACCGCTTCGTCACCGAGTTCCTCCAAGAGGCGGACGTGCTGCTGGTCGCGGGTACGGGGCTGGGGGAACTGTCCAGCAACTACCACACGATGCGCCCGCGGGGCCGCGTCATCCACGTCGAGGCCGACCTCGGCAAGCTGGAAGCCAACGTGAGCGGTTCGCTCGCCGTGCACGCCGACGCCAGGGCGACGCTGGGCGCGCTCGCGCAGGCGGTGCGCCCCAGAGAGGCCGACGGGCGCGCGGAGGCGGACGTGGCGGACGTGCTGCGGCGGGTGCGCGACCGGCTCAGCGGGCACGAGCAGGAGTTCGCGCTCCTGGAGGCGATCCCGTCCGAGGTGTTGTCGTTCTGGGACATGACCATCCTCACCTACTGGGCGTGGTCGGCCTTCCCCGGCCACATGTGGTCGGCGCAGGGCGCGGGCGGCCTCGGGTACGCGCTGCCCGCCGCGGTCGGCGCGGCGGCCTCCGGGCAGCGCGCGCTCGCGATCTCCGGCGACGGGGGCGCGATGTACGGACTGGCGGAACTCGCCACCATGCGCCAGCACGACCTGGACGTCACCTGGCTGATCGTCGACGACGGGGGCTACGGCATCCTGCGCGAGTACATGACCGGCGCGTTCGGCACCCCGACCGGCACCGAACTGGTCAGGCCGGACTTCGCCGGCCTGGCCGCGTCGTTCGGGGTGCCCGCCCGCCTCGCCACGCCCGCGTCCCTGGCCCAGGATCTCGCTGACGCCCTGGCCGAGCGGGGACCGAACGTCGTGGTCCTGCACGCCGCCCCTCGCATGTTCGCCCCAACCTAGTCCCGGCACCGTCGACGTCCACGCCTGCGGGAAGGCCGTCACCTACGCCGAGGCGTCCTTCCCACCGTCGACGTCCACGCCTGCGGGAAAGCCGTCACCTATGCCGAGACGTTCTTCCCGCGGCGGCGCCAGGCCGCCAGCAGCATCGCCGCGGGCACCGCCCCGAGCACGAACGGCGTCGGCTCCATCACGGCCGCCCCGCCCAGCGCCCAGAGCGCCACGCCGATCCCCAGGTACGGCGGCGGCACCTGGCCGCGCCGCCCGAACCCGACGACCAGCGCCCCGATCAGCCCCAAGGGCACCGCGAAGCTCCCCCAGACCAGCCAGAACGCCCCCTCGTTCGGGGCCAGCACGGCCAGGAAGTCAGGTCCTGGCGGGAACGTCCAGAGCGCGCCGCCGAACCAGCTCGGGATGTGCCGCGCGCTCAGCACCGAGGTGATCGCCAGGTGCACGCCGGCCAGGGTCATCAGGATGCCGCCCGCCCACACCACGCTCTTCGAGGAAGTTTCGGAACTCATGGTTCCGAATGATGCGCCCGGTCGCCCACGGGACGCAACGTCGGCTACGTCACATTACGGATACGGCAGTTCCGTAATAGAATGCCGCGCATGACACAACCGGTGGGCCGGCCACGGGACGGCCGGGTGGACGGGGCGATCGCGGCGGCGGCCCGCGAGCTGCTGGCCGAGCATGGGTACGCCCAGCTCACCGTCGACGCCGTCGCGAGCAGGGCGGGCGTCGGCAAGGCCGCCATCTACCGGCGTCACCCGACCAAACAGGCGATGATCTTCGCGGCGGTCATGCACGATCTGGAGCTGGCGACACCGCCCGACGCCGGTTCGCTGGCCGCCGACCTGGCCGCGGTCACCCACGTCATCGTCTCGTCCCTGTCCGCGCCGCCACCAGGAGTGGTGCCAGGGCTGCTGGCCGACGTGCACGCCGACGCCGGACTGGCGGAGGCGTTCGCGGGGACGTTCATCAAGGCCGAACGCGACTGCATCACCGAGGTCCTCGACCGGGCGGTGGGACGGGGCGAGCTGCCGCGACGGCCCGACCCTGCGGCGGTGCACGCGATGCTGCTCGGGCCGATCTTCGCCTGGCTGTTCCTGCTGGTCGAAGAGCCCGAACGGCTCCCCGGCTTCGCCGCCGACCTGGCGGCGGGCCTGGCCCGCCTGCTGACCTCGGACCCGGCCGACGACACCCCGCACCCTGACAGCACCCCGGCACCCGCACCCCGAGGCCACCTCGGCACCTGACCCCGAGGGTGGCCCGACGCCCGCACCCTTTGGGCGGCCCGGCCGTCGCACCCCACGCCCGGCCGTCAACCGTTCGAGGTTGGTGGCGCCTTTCTGGCCGAGCCGCGATAGAGGTCGGCGTCGTAGCGGCGGTCGTTCTCGTCGAGCTTGGCCCGGGCCGCCTCCACCAGGTCGACGCCGAGCACGTCGGCCAGCCGCACGAGGTACAGCGTCACGTCGCCCAGTTCCGTCCGCATCCTGGCGAGCGCGTCGGGGTCAGGACTCCCGGACTCCTCCGCCGTGAGCCACTGGAACTCCGCCACCAGCTCCCCCACCTCGCCCGCGAGCGCCATCGCCAGGTTCTTCGGCGTGTGGAACTGCTCCCAGTCCCTGACCCTGGCGAACGCGCGCAGCCGCTCGGCGAGCTGCTCCAACTCCGTCGTCACGTCGCACGACCCTACCGAGTACGTCGCGCGTCTTACTGGGTCGCCGCCCACAACATCCCGCGCAGCCGTTCGACCAGCTCGGGATCCCCGCCGAACGTCAGAGACTTTCCGTCCGAGCGCCGCCACAACCACAGCAGCACCTCCTGCGGAGTCCCCTCGACCGTCGCCTCGGCGGGCGCGGTGTCGCCCTTGGCGACCTCGACGCGCTCCCGGGTCGGACGCACCAGCCAGCGCTCCGCCCCGGACTCGATCGCCACGGCCCGCCCGTCGGCGGCGGTGAGGGCGTCGCCGAACTCCTCCGGCCACTTGCCCGACCCGTAGCCCAGGAAGATCAGGAGGACCTCGTCGATGCCGTCCACGGCCAGGTCGTCGGGGATCGGCGCGACGGGCTCGCCCGCCGCCAGCTCGGCGTCGACCCGGTGGATGACCGTCTCCTGCGCCATGCGCCTGATCCAGTAGCCGACGCTCTGGTCGTCGTCGTAGAAGGTGACGGCTTCGTCCTGCGGCTTGCGGGCGTCGAACTCCGCGCGCAACTGGCCGAAGGCGTGTTCCGCGAAGCGGACGGGGTGGGCCGGATCGGGCTCCGGCGGCCACGGCTCAGGCCAGGTGCCGCGCCGCATGATCTCAGCCTTGTGCAGGTAGACCTCGCCGACGTGATACAGCAGGTCGGCGACGGTCCAGCCCGGACAGGACGGAACGGCCGCCGCCAGATCGCGGGTGGCGGCCCACCGCAAGCGCTCGTGGTCGCGGTCGAGAAGCTCCAGGTACCGCAGAGAGTCCATGGAGCCAATTCAAACATATGATCGGACCCCCAACCGGTACGCTTTCGCCGTGACCGAACTATCGGTGCCCGGCTACGAGATCAAGGGCGTGCTCGGGCAGGGCGGCTTCGGCGTGGTCTACCTTGCCCTGCAGTCGGCGGTGGGCCGCGAGGTGGCGCTCAAGGTCGACAACCGCGTGCTGCTGTCCGACCGCGACAGGCGCCGCTTCATGCGCGAGGTCACGGCCGCCGGGGCCCTGTCCGGCCATCCGCACGTGGTGCCGGTCTACGACGCGGGCCTGCTGTCCGACGGGCGGCCCTACATCGTGCTCGAACTGTGCCCCGGCGGGTCGCTGTCCGGCCGTGTCCTGTCCCCGCACGAGGCCCGCGACGTGGGCGTGCGCATCGCCGACGCCCTGGCCGCCGCGCACGCGCAAGGGGTGCTGCACCGCGACGTCAAGCCCGCCAACATCCTGGTCAACCGGTACGGCCACGTGGCACTGTCGGACTTCGGCCTGGCCACCATGCCCGCCTCCGGCCCCGACGCCTCGGTGACCCGCGAGTCCCTGACCCCGTCCTATGCCCCGCCCGAGGCCTTCGACCTGGCCGAGCCGGCCCCGGCCGGCGACGTGTACGCTCTGGCGGCCACCGTCTACGCCCTGATGTCGGGCCGTCCGCCGCGTTTCCCCGAGAGCGGCGTGCCGAACCTGGCCATGATCCTGGCCCTCCACCGGCTTCCCGTCCCGGAGATCCCGGGCGTGCCACCCGAACTGACCGCCGTGCTCCGCCAGGCCCTGGCCGGCGACCTCCGCGAACGCACCCCCACGGCTCTGGCCTTCCGCGACGCCCTGGCCGCCGTCCCCCTCGCCCCGGGTCCCCACGCGCCGCCCGTCTCCCACGCCTCGGGCCACCGCGCGCCATCCGTGCCCCACGCCTTGGGCCACCACGCGCCGCCCGTCCCCCATGCCTCTGGGCCCCCTGCGCCGCCCGGTCGTCACGCCGCCCCTCAAACTCCAGCCCTGCCGCAGTCCCCCGTCCCGCGACAGCCCGACACCGGCCCTCCGCCCGGCAGTCACGCCGACACCGTTCCCCCGGCCCCGCACGGCGTCAACAGGGTCCTGGTCGCCATCATCGCCGCCCTGTCCCTCGTGATCGTGGCCGGCGCGGGAGCGTTCGTCTACACCCAGGTCATCGAGCGCCCTCCGCCCGTGAGCACCGCCGCCCCCACAGCCAAGTCCCCCACGTCCCCCACGGCCACGTCGCCCACCCCCCAGCCCGATGTCTTCGACGGCCTGGACACCTTCACGGCGAACTGCCCGGCGGCGAAGATCCGCGGCGCCGACGCCGCCTGCGTCCGCGAGTCGGAGTGCTGGAGCGGCCTGGTCATCATCGTGGGCGACACGAAGGCCAGACGGCTCGGCTGCGAGGAGCTCCACTCCTGGGAGACCTTCGCCGTCGGCCCGATCCCGAAGGACGCCGACACCTACGTCAAGCAGGATCTCGCCAAACACCCGACGGTCAAACGCGTCTGCAGCCGCACGGTCCTGCTGGCCAGCAGAACGCCCGCCGGCCGGAGGATCGCGCCCGCCAACTGGATGGCCGACGTCATGCCTCCGTCGCAGTCCCAGTTCGAGGACGGCGTGCGCTTCTACCGCTGCATCGCCCGCGCCAACGGCCTGGAACCCCGCAAGTCCTACTTCCGCTGAGGGGCGTCACCCGTGGCGGGCCGTGCTCTCCCGGACGATCAGTTCCGTGGCCAGCTCCACCCGCTTGGTCTCGGGCGCCTCGCCCCGCCCCATGGCCAGCACCGTGCGCGTGGCCAGGGCGGCCATCTCCTGCAGCGGTTGGCGGACGGTGGTCAACGGCGGCCAGGCCGACTTGGCCAGCGGGAGGTCGTCGAAGCCGACCACGCTGAGGTCCTCGGGGACGCGCAGGCCGCGCTGCCGGGCCGCCTCGAAGACGCCGAAGGCCTGCAGGTCGCTGCCGGCGAAGATGGCGGTCGGGGGGTCGGCGAGGGAGAGGAGTTCGTGGCCCTCGTCGTGGCCTGAGTCGACCAGGAACGTGCCGCGCCGGATGAGTTCGGGGGCGATCGGGACCCCTGCCGTCTCCAGGGCCGCGCGGTAGCCGTCGATCCTGGCCTGGCTGCACAGCATGTCGGCGGGGCCGCTGATCATGCCGATGCGGCGGTGTCCCAGCTCCAGGAGGTGGCGGGTGGCGGCCAGGCCGCCGTTCCAGTTGGTCGCGCCGACCGAGACCACGCCGGGGGCGGGCTCGCCCTCGGGGTCCACCACCGCGAACGGCAGTGAGCGGGCGCTGAGCTGGGCCTGGATGCCGGTGGACAGGCGTGAGGCGACGATGACCACGCCGTCGGTGCGGCGGGCGGCCAGGCGTTCGAGCCAGTCGCGCCCGGGGCCCGCATGGGTGTGCAGGACCGAGATGACGACGCTGGACCCGCCTTCGTGGGCCGCGCTCTCCGCGCCGCGCACGATCTCCATGGCCCAGGGGGACTCGATCTCGGCGAAGACCAGGTCGACGAGCCCGGCCGGGGTGTCGTCCTGGCTGATGCGGCGCTGGTAGCCGTGTTCCTGCAGCAGACGTTCGACCCGGTGGCGGGTCGCCGGCGCGACCTCTGGGCGTCCGTTGATGACCTTGGACACCGTCGGGATGGAGACGCCGGCCTCCTCCGCGATCAGTGCGATCGTCACCCGCCTCTTCGCTGACACAAATCGGGAGTGTATCCGAAAGTTTCGGTTTGGGATCGCTCCCAAGACAGGTGTTGACGCTTTCCATACCAGCTACCTACCAACCAGGAAACGAAATTATCGGCCAGTTCACGAAACTTTCAGGATGGGATCCCTAGTGGGTGCTGGTCGCGACGAAGGGCTGATTGCCGAGGTGAGACTGTTCACTCCCCCTTGCGCAGGTATGCTTCGGCTGCCCTAATTTAGGTAAGGCTTTCCTCATCAATCGGGAGTGACGGTGTTCGCCAGCTACCTCATCGGACTGCGCGAAGGTCTCGAAGCGGCGCTCGTCGTCTCGGTCCTCGTCGCCTTTCTGGTCAAAAGCGATCGCAAGGACCGGCTGCCCCAGGTCTGGACGGGGGTCGGCGCGGCCGTGGCGCTGTCGGTGGGCTTCGGGGCGCTGCTGACGTTCACCGCGGCCCGCCTCGGCCACACCGGGCAGGAGCTGTTCGACGCGATCACCTCGCTACTCGCCGTCGTGTTCGTGACCGCGATGATCTTCTGGATGCGCAGGGCCGCCCGCGCGCTCTCCGGCGAGCTGCGGGGCAAGCTCTCCGACGCGCTGGAGGTGGGCTCGACGGCCGTGATCGCGATGGCGTTCCTGGCCGTCGCCCGTGAGGGGCTGGAGACGGCGCTGCTGTTCTTCGCCTCCGTGCAGGGCGCCACCGCGACCGCCGCGCCGCTGATCGGCATCACCCTGGGGCTGCTCACCTCCGTGCTGATCGGCTGGGGTATCTACCGCAGCGCCGTACGCGTCAACCTGACCACGTTCTTCACCTGGACGGGGCTGCTGCTGATCCTCGTGGCCGCGGGGATCTTCAAGTACGGCGTCCACGACCTGCAGGAAGCCGGCGTGCTCCCGGGACTGAGCACCTACGCCTTCGACATCAGCGCGATCATGCCCGCCGACTCCTGGTACGGCACGCTGCTGTCGGGCATGTTGAACATCACCCCGCAGCCGAGCGTCGCCGAAGCCGTCGCCTGGGTCGTCTACCTCGTTCCCACGCTCTTCCTCTTCCTGCGCCCGAAGCGCGTCACGTCCACCCCGGCGCCCTCGGCCGCCTGAACAGGAGCACCATGCGTACCGCAATCCGCCTGTCCGCCGGCGCGCTCACCCTGGCGACGCTGGCCGCCTGCGGCTCGGGCAACACCGCCGCGCCCGCCGGGTCCGCCGCCCCCGGCAAGGTCGCCGTCGCGGCCTCCGACACCGCGTGCAAGGTCGCCGCCGCCGAGGTCGCCGCCGGCACCACGACGTTCGCGATCACGAACGGCGGCAGCAAGGTGACCGAGTTCTACGTCTACGCCCCGGGAGACCGGGTCATGGCCGAGGTGGAGAACATCGTCCCCGGACTGACCAGGGAGCTCATCGCCGAGCTGCCGGCGGGCGCGTACGAGACCGCCTGCAAGCCGGGCATGGTCGGCAAGGGCATCCGCAACGCGCTGAAGGTGACCGGCGAGCACAAAGCGCTCACCGCCGACGCCAAACTGGCCGACGCGGTCGCCGGCTACAAGCGCTACATCAAGTCGCAGAGCGACACGCTGCTGGTCAAGACGCAGGAGTTCGTGGACGCGGTCAAGTCGGGCAAGATCGACGAGGCCAAGGCGCTGTACCCGGTCGCGCGTACGTACTGGGAGCGCATCGAGCCGGTGGCCGAGATCTTCGGCGACCTCGACCCCGCCATCGACGCCCGCGAGGCCGATCTGGCCGACGGCGAGAAGTGGACCGGCTTCCACAAGATCGAGAAGGATCTCTGGATCCACAAGGACATCAGCGGGAGCGGCCCGATCGCCGACAAGCTGATCGCCGACATCAAGACGATCGTGGACAAGTCCAACGCCGCCGAGCTGACCCCGCTGAACCTCGCCAACGGCGCCAAGGAACTCCTCGACGAGGTAGCCACCGGGAAGATCACCGGCGAGGAGGACATCTGGTCGCACACCGACCTGTGGGACTTCGACGCCAACCTCGAAGGCTCCAAGGCGGCCGTGCAGTCGCTCAGGCCGGTGCTGGAGGAACGCGCTCCCGACCTGGTCAAGACGCTGGACGAGAAGTTCACGGCGGCCGAGGGGGCGCTCGACGTCCACCAGGAGGGGGACGGCTGGAAGCCGCACGACGAGCTGTCCAAGGCCGAACTGAAGACGCTGTCCGACTCGATCAACGCGCTCGCGGAGCCGATCTCCAAGATCGCGCCGGTTGTCGCGAAGTGAGGGGGTGGCGACCATGGCTGCCAGGATGAGCCGGCGCGGACTGCTCGGGCTGGGCGCGGCGGGCGCCGCGGCGGTCGGTGCGGGCGTCGTGGCCGCGAACACGCTGTTCGACGAGCCGCCCGTCGCGCACGCCGCCTCGACCGCCGACCCGTTCCCCTTCTACGGCGAGCACCAGGCGGGCATCGTCACGCCCTCGCAGGACCGGCTGCACTTCGTGTCCTTCGACGTCACCACGGACAAGCGGGCCGAACTGGCGGAACTGCTGCAGGAGTGGACGGCCGCAGCGGCGCGGCTGACGCAGGGCGAGCAGGCCGGGCCGTTCGGCGCGGTGGGCGGGGCACCCGAGGCCGCGCCCGACGACACCGGCGAGGCGCTCGGACTGCCCGCCTCCGGGTTGACGCTGACGGTCGGGTTCGGGGGGTCGCTGTTCGACGACAGGTTCGGGCTGGCGGGCAAGCGTCCACCGGCCCTCGCCGACCTGCCGAAGTTCCCCGGGGAGCAGCTCATCCCGGAGATCTCGGGCGGCGACCTCTGCGTGCAGGCCTGCGCGCACGACCCCCAGGTCGCCGTGCACGCCATCCGCAACCTGGCCAGGATCGGCTTCGGCAAGGTCTCCGTACGGTGGTCGCAACTCGGCTTCGGCCGTACCTCCTCCACCTCCCGCGCCCAGGCCACCCCGCGCAACCTCATGGGCTTCAAGGACGGCACCGCCAACCTCAAGCTGGAGGACACCGACCTGCTGCGCGAACAGCTCTGGGCGGCCCGGGAAGACGGGGCGGCCTGGATGGCGGGCGGCAGCTACCTGGTGACCAGGAAGATCCGCATGACGGTCGAGACCTGGGACCGCACATCGCTGGCCGAGCAGGAGCAGATCTTCGGCAGGAACAAGGGCGAGGGCGCGCCGCTGCACGGGAAGAAGGAGTTCGACACTCTCGACTTCGACGCCGTCGGGCCCGACGGCAAGCCGGCGATCGCGGCCGACGCGCACGTACGACTGGCCCACCCGAGTTTCCACGGCAACGCCCATCTGCTGCGCAGAGGCTACAACTTCGTGGACGGCTCCGACGGGCTCGGCCGACTGGACGCGGGGCTGTTCTTCATCGCCTACCAGCGCGATCCGCGCAAGCAGTTCGTGCCGGTGCAGCTGAGCCTGGCCAAGGACGACCCGCTCAACGAGTACATCAAGCACGTCTCCAGCGGACTGTTCGCCTGCCCGCCCGGCGTGCGGGACGCGGGAGACTACTGGGGACGCACGCTCTTCGAGTGATCGAAGTGTCGGAAGGTTCTGGTAGGACAGGACGCATCAACCCGCCCGACCTAGGACCTCCCCCATGACCGATAACGACGAAGGCTTCGGCCACTACGCCGGGCTGCCGACGACCGAGGTGCACGAGCTGTCCGACGGCGGGTGGCCGCCCGACAGCGCCGCGGTCGCCTGGCGGATCAGCGCGATCCACTGGACGACCATGCCGCGGCCGATCGGCGAGATCTTCGACGCCTTCTTCGAGCGCGCCGACACCTCCCGCGTCACCGCGATCGTCATCGGCCCGTGGACGGGGCCCAACGACGAGAGCTCCAAGGTCGTCATCGACCGGCTGATCAGCGAGGCTGAGCGGCTGCCCGCGCTGCGCTCGCTCTACCTGGGCTCGATCTCCCTGGACGAGACCGAGATCTCCTGGATCCAGCAGTCCGACATCACACCGCTGCTGGAAGCCTTCCCCAAACTCGAACGCCTCGACGTATGCGGCGGCGCCGGCCTGGCCCTGAGCCCCGTACGGCACGAATCGCTGCGCACGCTCCGCGTCGAGACCGGCGGCCTCGACGGCGCGGTGACCCGAGGCGTGGCCGCCAGTGACCTGCCCGCGCTCGAACACCTGGAGCTCTGGCTCGGCGTCGAGGAGTACGGCGGCACCACCACGATCTCCGACCTCGACCCGATCCTGCGCGGCGACCGCCTGCCCGCGCTGCGCCATCTGGGGCTGCAGGACAGCGAGGGCCAGGACGACATCGCCGCCGCCGTGGCCATCGCGCCGATCATCGCCAGGCTCGAATCGCTGAGCCTGTCCATGGGCGTGCTCACCGACACCGGCGCCGAATCACTGCTCAGCGGTCAGCCCCTCACCCACCTGCGCCGACTCGACCTGCACCACCACTTCCTCTCCGACGCCATGATGCGACGGCTGACCGAGGCCCTGCCCGGCGTCGAGGTCGACCTGTCCGAACAGGAGGAGCCGGACGAGTACGACGGCGAGACCTGGCATTACGTGGCGGTGAGCGAATGAGCACCATCGACTACCGCCGCCACTACGCCGGGCTGCCGACGATCGAGGTACGTGAGTTGCCCGACGACTCGTGGCTGTCCGACAGCGCCACGGTCGCCTGGCGGATCAGCGCGACCCCCTGGTCGCGCCCACCGAAACCGATCGGGCAGGTCTTAGACGCCTTCTTCGAGCGCGCCGACACCTCCCTCGTCACCGCGATCGTCATCGGCCCATGGGGTGACCCCAGCGAGAGCTCCAAGGGTGTCATCGAGCGGCTGAGCGGCGAGGCCGAGCGGCTGCCCGCGCTGCGCTCGCTCTGCCTGGGCGATATCGATCGGGAGGAGTCCGAGATCTCCTGGATCCAGCAGTCCGACATCACACCGCTGCTCCAGGCGTTCCCCCAGCTCGAACGCCTCGACGTGCGCGGCGGCACCGGCTTGGCCCTGACCCCCGTACGACACGAGTCCCTGCGCGTCCTCCGAATCGAAACCGGGGGCCTCCACGGCGCGGTGACCAGGGCCGTGGCCGCCGGCGACCTGGCCGCACTGGAGGACTTGGAGCTCTGGTTCGGCGTCGAGGACTACGGCGGCAGCACCACGGTGTCCGATCTCGAGCCGATCCTGCGGGGCGACCGGCTGCCCGCGCTGCGCCATCTGGGGCTGCAGAACGCCGAATTCCAGGACGACATCGCCGCCGCCGTGGCCACCGCCCCGATCGTGGCCAGGCTGGAAACGCTCGCCCTGTCCATGGGCGGGCTCACCGACGCCGGAGCCGAGGCGCTGCTCACCGGCCAGCCCCTCACCCACCTACGCCAACTCGACCTGCACCACCACGACCTCTCCGACGCCATGATGCGCCGGCTGACCGAGGCCCTGGCCGGGGTCGAAGTCGACCTGTCCGAGCATGGGGCGCCCTACGTGGCGGTGGAGGAATGAACATGATCGACTACCGGCACCAGCCGTCTCACCACGAGCGTTACGACCAGGAGTACGCAGGGCTGCCCGTGGCCCACGTCCTCTGGGAGGAAGAGGACGGGCCGCACCCGGAGGCCGGGGCGGCGGCGTGGCGGCTGCACGCCTCCGTATGGGATGACGACGTCCCAAGCTTCATCGACGAGGTTCTCAACTGGTTCTTCGACCACGTCGACACCACCCAGGTGACCGCCGTCGTCGTCGGCAACTGGGGGGAGTGCACCGACATCGACTCCCAGATCGTCGTCCAGCGGCTGTCGGCCGAGGCCGCCCGGCTGCCCGCGCTGCGCTCGCTCTTCTTCGGCGCGATCCCGCCGGAGGAGGCCGAGATCTCCTGGATCCAGCAGTCCGACCTCACCATGCTGCTGGAGGCGTTCCCCAGGCTCGAACGCCTGGAAGTGCGCGGCGGCGAGGGCCTGGCCCTGCGACCCGTACGACACGAGTCGCTGCGCGTCCTTCGGATCGAGACCGGGGGCCTGCCCAGCACGGTGGTCCGCAGTGTGGCAGTCAGTGACCTGCCCGCGCTGGAACTCCTGGAGCTGTGGTTCGGCGTCAACGGGTACGGCGGAGACGCGACGGCCGCCGACCTGGCCCCCATCATGAGCGGCGACCGCCTGCCCGCGCTGCACCACCTGCGCCTGCAGAACGCCGAATTCCAGGACGACATCGCCGCCGCCGTAGCCGGCGCGCCGATCGTCGCCAGGCTCGAATCGCTGAATCTGTCCATGGGCGTGCTCACCGACACCGGCGCAGAATCACTGCTCAGCGGCCAGCCCCTCACCCACCTGCGCCGGCTCAGCCTCAATCACCACTTCCTCAGCGACGCCCTGATGACCCGCCTCACCGACGCCCTGCCCGATGTTGAGCTGATCCTGACCAATCAACGCAAGAACGACGAATGGCGATATGTGGCGGTGAGCGAATGAACAGCACGATCGATTTCCGGCACCAGCCCTCCCGCTGGGAGCGTTACGACGGGGAGTACGCCGGGCTGCCGGTGGCCCCTGTCCCCTGGCCGGAGGAGTCGGGGCCGCCGCCGGAGGCCGGCTCGGTGGCCTGGCGGTTCGAGATGAACGACTGGGACGACGAGGACGACGCCCCGGACGAGGGCGGCCCGGACGAAGACGACGAGGGCAACGAGAAGGTCGACGCGGCTTTCGGCTGGTTCTTCGAGCATGTCGACACCACGAAGGTCACGGCCATCGTCGTCGGCGAGTGGGAGTCGTGCTACGACACCGACCCACAGGACATCATCGATCAGCTGGTCGAGAACGCCGACAAACTGCCCGCGCTACGCTCGCTCTTCTTCGGGGCGATC
Organism: Nonomuraea purpurea; assembly: GCF_042650645.1. NCBI lineage: Bacteria > Bacillati > Actinomycetota > Actinomycetes > Streptosporangiales > Streptosporangiaceae > Nonomuraea > Nonomuraea purpurea. The sequence continues at coordinate 34,175 of NZ_JBHSBI010000017.1, read as the reverse complement.
ACGCCGGACGAATGCATGATCACCTGGATCCAGCAGGGCGACATCACGGAATTGCTGGAGGCGTTCCCCAAGCTTGAACGCCTGGAAGCACGCGGCGGCACCGACCTGTTCATGCAGCCCGTCCGGCACGAGTCACTGCGCACGTTCCGCATCGAAACCGGCGCCCTCTCCGACAGAGTGGTCAGGGCCGTGGCGGACAGCGACCTGCCCGCGCTGGAACTCCTCGAACTGTGGTTCGGCGCCGCCACCTACGGCGGCAACGCCACGGCCGCCGACCTCGCCCCCATCATGAGCGGCGACCGGCTCCCGTCCCTGCGCCACCTGCGACTGCAGAACGGCGAGTTCCAGGACGACATCGCCGCCGCCCTGGCCACCGCGCCGATCGTCGCAAGGCTCGAATCACTCAGCCTGTCCATGGGCTCACTCACCGACACCGGAGCGGAATCCCTGCTCACCGGCCAGCCCCTCACCCATCTGCGCCGGCTCGACCTCAGTCGCAGCTACCTCAGCGACGCCATGATGACCCGCCTCACCGACGCCCTACCCGACGTGGAGCTGATCCTTTCCGACCAGGACAAGGCCGAGGGCGACTGGCGTTACGTGGCGGTGAGCGAATGAACGTGATCGACTTCCGGGACCAGCCGTCCCACCACGAGCGTTACGACGAGGAGTACGCCGGGCTGCCGGTGACCACCGTCCCGTTGTCGGAGGAGGACGGGACGCAGTCGAAGGCCGGAGCGGTGGCGTGGCGGCTGCACGCGACCGAATGGGACGACGACGCCCCGAGCGACGACATCCGCGAGGTTCTCGACTGGTTCTTCGACCACGTCGACACCACCAAGGTGACCGCCATCGTCGTCGGCAACTGGGAGTGCACCGACAACGACTCCGAGATCGTCGTCCAGCGACTGTCGGCCGAGGCCGCCCGGCTGCCCGCGCTGCGCTCGCTCTTCTTCGGCGCGATCCCGCCGGAGGAGGCCGAGATCTCCTGGATCCAGCAGTCCGACCTCACATCGCTTCTGGAGGCGTTCCCCAAGCTCGAACACCTGGAGGTGCGCGGCGGCTCCGGCCTGGTCCTGCAGCCCGTGCGGCACGAGTCGCTGCGTACGCTCCGGATCGAGACCGGCGGCCTGCCCAGCGCGGTGGTCCGGGGTGTGGCGGCCGGCGACCTGCCCGCGCTGGAGTTCCTGGAGCTCTGGTTCGGCATCGCCGAATACGGCGGCGACGCGACGGCCGCCGACCTCGCGCCCATCATGAGCGGCGACCGGCTCCCGTCCCTGCTCCACCTGCGCCTGCAGAACGCCGACTTCCAGGACGACATCGCCGCCGCCGTAGCCGGCGCGCCGATCGTCGCCAGGCTCGAATCCCTGAGCCTGTCGATGGGCTCGCTCACCGACGCCGGCGCGGAATCCCTGCTCACCGGCCAGCCCCTCACCCACCTGCGCCGACTCGACCTCAGCCACCACTACCTCAGCGACACCACGATGACCCGCCTCACCGACGCCCTGCCCGACGTGGAGCTGATCCTGACCAACCAGCGGAAGACCGACGACGACTGGCGTTACGTGGCGGTGAGCGAGTGACGATGCGCTTCGCCGTTGTCGGGACGCCCGGTGATCGTCGGGTTTCGATGTTTCGCGACGCCGTGGTCGCGCGCGGGCTTCCCGAGCCGCATGTGATCCCTTGGCGGGACGTGCTGGCCGGGCGGGAGATCGGCGCGCCCGAGGGTGCGCTGTTGCGCGTCGACTCGCCGGGTGAGGACGCCGAGGCCGACGCGTTGCTGCGCGGGCCCGGCGATCCTGCCCGGGTCGGCGGGGGCGCGGCCTGGTACAAGGCGTTCACGGCCGGGTTGGAGCGGGTGGCCGTGATCCCCGGCGTGCGGCTGCTGGGGGACGTCGGGGAGATCGGGGTGATGTTCGACAAGCGGCGCTGCCACGCCGTGCTGTCGGCGGCCGGGGTTCCGGTGCCGCCCGCGTTCGAGATCGGTTCCTACGCCGAGCTGCGTGCGGAGATGGAGCGCCGGAGCTGGGCCAGGGTGTTCGTCAAGCCGGCGCATGGCTCGTCGGCGTCTGGGGTGATCGCGTTGCAGACGGCCGGCGAGCGCGTCAAGGCGGTCACGTCGGCAGCCTGGACGGACGAGGGCGTGTTGTGCAACTCGCTGCGCGTGCGTACCTACACCTCTCACGAGGACGTGCGGCGGGTCGTGGACTTCCTGGCCGGTGACGGGCTGCACGTCGAGCGGTGGTTTCCGAAGGCGTCCGCCGGTGACCGGGTGTTCGACCTGCGGGTGGTGACCGTGGCGGGGGCGCCGACGCATGCGGTGGTGCGGATGAGCCGTACCCCGATGACGAACCTGCATCTCGGGGGCGCGCGCGGCGATCTGGAGCTGGTGCGGTCGCGGCCCGCGTTGTGGGAGCGGGTGCTGGAGGTGTGCACGCGGGTGGCCGGCTGTTTTCCGCGGAGTCTGGCTTTGGGGGTCGATGTGATGGTGGGGAGCGATGGGCGGTCGGTGGCGGTGGCGGAGGTGAACGCGTTTGGCGACCTGCTCCCCGGTTTGCCGGATATTTCAGGAAACGGGCGTGACACGTACGCCGAACAGGTCCACGCGATCCTGGCAGGCGTCCGATGAGCCCGAACAGCACCCTGAACACGGACGGCACGCCGAACACGAACAGTGCTCTGAACATGAATGACATCGTGGGCACCCACGACATCCTCATGGTCACCCTCGACACCCTCCGCTACGACGTCGCGACCGCGCTGGCCGACGCCGACCTGCTGCCCAACCTGCTGCCACCCGGTGCCCGCTGGGAGCGGCGCCACAGCCCGGGAAGCTTCACCTACGCCGCCCACGCCGCCATGTTCGCCGGGTTCCTGCCCACCCCGGTGACGCCGGGGCCGCATCCGAGGCTGTTCGCGGCCACCTTCCCCGGCAGCGAGACCACGGCGGAGGGCACCTGGGTGTTCGACGCGCCCGACCTGCCCACCGGCCTGGCGCGTGCCGGCTACCACACGGTGTGCGTCGGCGGCGTCGGCTTCTTCAACAAGCTGACGCCGCTCGGGTCCGCGCTGCCGGGCCTGTTCGCCGAGAGCCACTGGGAGCCGGAGTTCGGCGTGACGAACCCCGCGTCCCTGGAACGCCAGATCGACCGCGCCGCCGAGGTGTTGCGCGACCGTCGCGAGCCGGTTTTCCTGTTCGTGAACGTCTCGGCCCTGCACCAGCCCAACCACTTCTACCTGCCCCGCGCCGGCGGCGACTCCCTGGAGAGCCATGCGGCGGCCCTGCGTTACGTGGACCGGCACATCGGGCGGCTCTACGCCCTCATGCGCCGTCCGTGCCTGGTGATCGTCTGTTCCGACCATGGCACGGCGTACGGCGAGGGCGGGCACGTCGGCCACCGGATCGGCCACGAGGTGGTCTGGACGGTCCCCTACACCGAGTTTCTCCTGGAGCGCCATGCGGCCGTATGAGGGTTACGTCTACGCCTATCCCCACAAAACCGCCTACCGGCCGCTCGACCCGCGTCCACGGCTCAAGGACGTCTGGGCCGAGGAGCGGCCGGGCGCGCTGTACGTGCACATCCCGTTCTGCGAGATGCGCTGCGGCTTCTGCAACCTGTTCACCCGCACCGGTGCCCCCGAGGAGCTGGTCACGTCCTACCTCGACGCGCTCGAACGCCAGGCCGTCCAGGTGCGTGCGGCCCTGGGCGAGACCGGCTTCACCACGGCGGCCTTCGGCGGCGGCACGCCGACCTACCTCAGCGCCCGCGAGCTGACCCGGCTGTTCGACCTGACCGAGCGCGTGATGGGCGCCGAATTCGAGCAGATCCCGTTATCGGTTGAGACCTCCCCCGCCACCGCCACGTCCGACCGGCTGTCCGTGCTGGTCGAGCGGGGCGCCACGCGGGTCTCGATCGGCGTGCAGAGCTTCATCGACGCCGAGGCCCGCTCGGCCGTACGCCCGCAGAACCGCGCCGAGGTGGACGCCGCGCTCGACACGATCAGGACGGCCGGCGTGCCCGTGCTCAACATCGACCTGATCTACGGCATCGACGGGCAGACGGTCGAGTCCTGGCTGTACTCGATCGAGGCCGCGCTCGCCTGGCGGCCCGAGGAGCTGTTCCTGTACCCGCTCTACGTCAGGCCGCTGACCGGGCTGGGCAAGCAGGGACGGGCCTGGGACGACCAGCGACTCGAGCTCTACCGGGCGGGCCGCGACCGGCTGGTGGCGGCCGGGTACGAGCAGGTTTCCATGCGGATGTTCCGGTTGCCCGGATCGTCCACGGCCACGGAGTACTGCTGCCAGACCGACGGCATGGTGGGGCTGGGGTGCGGCGCGCGGTCGTACACGAGCGAACTGCACTACTCCTTCGAGTACGCGGTCGGCGCACGGCACGTACGCGCGATCATCGACGACTACGTGGGCAGGACGGAGTTCGACGTGGCCAACGTGGGGTTCGCGCTCTCGATCGACGAGCGCAAACGACGCCACCTCATCCAGTCGCTGCTGCAGGCCGAGGGGCTATCGCGCGAGCTGTACCTGCAGCGGTTCGGCACCGACGTACTGGCCGACTTCGCCCTCGACGCCTTCGACGGCCGGCTGCTGGTGGATGCCGCCACGGTCAGGCTGACCGCCGAAGGGCTGGCCCACTCCGACGCGATCGGGCCCGCCCTGTTCTCTCCCGAGGTCAGGCGGCTCATGGACGCGTACGCGGCATGCTGACCATCCTCTACCGCGGACCCCTCGCGAGCTGCGACTACGACTGCGCCTACTGCCCGTTCGCCAAGCGCCGCGACACGCCGGAGCAGTTGCGCGCCGACCGGGCGGCGCTGGAGCGCTTCGCCGGGTGGGTGGCCGAACAGCCGTTCCAGGTGTCGGTGCTGTTCACGCCGTGGGGCGAGGGCCTGGTCAGGTCGTGGTACCGTCGCGCGCTCGTGGGGCTGTCCTGGCTGCCGAACGTCGCCAGGGTCGCCATCCAGACCAACCTGAGCTGCCGTACGGACTGGCTCTCCGAGGCGTCGGACCGGGCCGCGCTCTGGGTGACCTACCACCCGACGCAGGTCCGTTATGACCGCTTCCTGAAGAAGATCCGCTCACTTCCTGTACGCCACAGCGTCGGCATCGTGGGCGACCCCACGCACCTGCCGCACGCCCGGCGACTGCGGGCCGACCTGCCCGCGGAAACGTACCTGTGGGTCAACGCCGAGGAGGGCCGCCTCTACACCGACGACGAGGCGGCCGAGTGGTCGTCGATCGACCCGCACTTCCACTACAGCCGGTTCGCGCATCGCAGCGCGGGACTGGCCTGCCGCACCGGCGACAGCGTGATCTCGGTGAACGGCGACGGCACGGTACGGCGCTGCCACTTCATCCCGGAGGAACTGGGCAACCTGTACGACGGCTCGTACCGCGAGGCGCTGCGCCCGCGCCCCTGCCCCGCAACGGCCTGCGACTGCCATATCGGATATGTCCACCTGGAACCGCTCGGCCTCTACGACGTCTTCGCCGGCGGGATCCTGGAACGCATCCCCGCGACCTGGCCAGGGACGCCGTCTCCGCCTCGATGAGTTCTGTCAGCCGATCAGATCGAACGGTAGCCGGGGCTCGATCTTCGCGAGCATGGCGGCGCCATCCCGGGTGGTGAGCACGGGAGCGGACCGATTGAGGGCCAAATCTGCGGTCTGGGCGTCTTCGAGGGTGAGCCCGAGGGCGCTCATCAGAAAGCCCGAGCGGATGGCGCGTTCCCCGTCACCACCCCGGTCGACAAGGTGATCGACGACGATGGCGGGGTTGGTCAGCAGTGCCTCGACTCGGGCGGACAGCCGTTGCAGATACAGCTCAGGGTGGCTGCTCGTGGCCGTGGCCAGCACCGCGGAGGGCAGGACAAGAGTGACCATCTCGCGGGCGGCGGCCGCGAACAGGAGACGAATGTCCTTGTCTCCTCCGAGGTATCCGGCCACGGCGGGAGTGTGCAGGACGCGACCGCGAATCATGCGGCCTCCTTCGTCGGCCTCATGATTCCTTGCCTATTGATGACCTCGACAAGCTCGGTCATGCGGCGTTGTGCCCGTTCTCGTCCAGGAGTTCGGCAGAGGAACGCCGCAACCGGGCCGCCCAGTAGTCCTCGCGTTCCGGGTTGTCGGGCAAGGGTTCGCCGAATGCTTCCGCTTCGCGAGTCAACCACGCTTCCCGCCGGCGGGCGGCCGTGACCAGCTCGGCAAGGCCGGCGGAGAAGGAAGGAACCTCTCCGGCCCTCACCTTTTCATCAAGCCAGGCGGCATCCTCGTCAGGCAGGCTGATCGCTCTCTTCTCGGTCATACCAAAACGGTACCCCAGTAGTACCGGCGTGACTCGGATTCGAGTCGAACTCCGATCAGATCCGGCTGAGACCGCGGTCAGGTCTCGCGTTCGGGCTGGTACTCCTCCTCCTGCACCCCGAACGTCCACGCGACGCCCTCCCTGGCCCGCTCGACCCACGGCGGCACTCTCAGGAAGTAGGTGCGGCTGGTGCCGTCGGGCTCGGGCGTGGAGTTGACGACCTCCACCATGGCCAGCGGCTCGTCGTCGGCCAGCTCCACCCGCCACAACACGCCGGTCTCGTCGGTGTGCACCGGCTTCGCGCCCGACTCGACCAGGTAGCGGTCGAGGCCGAAGTGCTCCATCATGGCGCGGCGCAGCTCGGCGTTCTCCTCGGCGCGGATGCGCTCGGGGGTGAGCCCGGCCATCGTGGCCTCGAAGTCGGCGGGGACGGGCATGCCGTGCCAGGCGTGCAGCGCGAAGCCGTCGGCGAAGGCCAGCGCCGGTCCGTCCGCGCGATGCAGCCGGCCGAGGTCGTCGAGGTGCACCTCGATCGGACGTCTCGTGACGATGGCCACCCGCTCGTACGGCCACCACCAACCCGCCCGCTCGGCCACCCGCTTGAGCCCGTCGAGCCCGTCGAACGCCGACAGCCACGGGGCGTCGTGCTGGCCCAGGACGGCGTCGAGCGTCATCTGGCGCAGTTCCTCGCCGCCGAACTCGTCGATGCCCCGGCGGATGTCGGTGACGAGCCGGTTCACCTGCGGCCACAGCCGCCCGCCGGTCTCCTCCCACAGCGCCGCCCAGCCGGTGGGGCCCAGCTCGGCGTAGGCGGCCGACCTGGCTCGCTCCCATGGAGCCGTACGGACCGCCTCCCGTACCGACCGCCCCGGCTCACCGAGCCCTCGCAGCATCCGGAACACCAGCGCACCATCGGAGGCAACCCCTTCGCCCTCGAACTCCAGCCCTCGTCCGGAAACACCATCGCCGCCCGCCGCAGGCCCGGCCACGCCGGCGCCCGAACCCGGGAGCCCGCCGGGGGCGAATCCGGCTCTTTCCAGGCGCTGGAGGTAGTCGGCTTCCAAGCTCCCGCGGTGCTCGTCGTCGCCGGTCAGCCAGGACGCCGCCACGGCTCCTGCCAGGGGCGAGGCCAGCACGATGACGTGCTCGGGCTCGGCCAGCCCGGCCTCACGGTAGGCCTGGCGGACGGCGGCCTCGGGATCGTCATCGCTCTGTCCGGTGGCGACGGCGAGCCGCTCCCACGTCAAGGTCGTCATCAGTCAGCCACCACCCGGTAGGAGCCGGGCACGTACTCGCGCTGCCGGACCACGCGGTACCAGCCCTTGGGGAGGGAGATCGCGTCGTGCTCCTCGTGCACGAGCCTGCCGCCTTCCGGCAGGTGCAGGAAACCGCCGCAGAGCGTGCCGGGGCCGGGGATCGCGTGGCAGTGCCCGGTGGCCTCGCCAAGCGCCAGCACCAGCCGCCCGCGCGCGTCCCTCGGCTCTGGCCGCATCGTGCGGGGCGCGGACTCCTCGGGCACGGGCACGATCAGGATGTCACCCTGTCGGTACATCGACCAAACCTCCATCGTTCGGGGGATGATCGAAAACTAACGGGGCCGACCGACAGTTTCCGGCCCCGCGCCCTTGCGCTCGGGCAGCCACGTGAGCCAGGGGAGTTCCTCGGCGAGGGCGCTGTCGCGGCGGGCCATCATGGTCAGCGCGCGCCCGCGTGCACTCACCATGTACGGCATTTTCTTGGTGTGAACGCGCTCGGCAGGGCGGGATCGCCGTACTCGTAATAGGCCCTGGCACACCATCTCTGCGCACCCGGCTGGTTGGGACGGGAAACACTTACGGAACACGAGACGCCAACGCACAGCCTTTTTTCGTGTTCTCCGCCGCCGCCATCCTTCTCCAGCCAGATGTGAATTTCGTACATGTCCTTGTACTGACAGGAAATGGATGCCTTGCCGGTGATCGAGCCACGGCTGTAGGCGGGTGTTGCGACAGTAATCGTACAAGGAGACTGCGAACCCGCCGCCGAGTCGGCTGGTGTCGCAGGCATGAAGGAGGCGACAAGGACGACTGCCGTGCCAGCGCGTGCCAGGTTTGAGCCTATTTTCACCATAGATTCCTTGAATTCCTTCGGGAACGCTCATTTAGATTCTCGACACTCCGGCCAGGTTTTCAAGTCTTGACTCGGTTCACCTTTCGCTACCCAGTGGCGCTTCGGACCAAGGCTGCAATATTCGGAAAAGGCCAGACATAATGGCGCATTTATCTTTTTGTCGACGCCGGAGCCGGGTGTCGCCGTGTCGTGTGCTGAAATTCCAGAGTGACACGCGACTCCGGAAAGATCAGGTTCCTGGGATGGGCGGCGACGGCCGGGATCGCGGCTTCGGTGCTGCTGACCATCCTGCTCGGGGTGCTGGGCCCGTCCGCGATGGTGCCGACCTTGCCGGGTCCGTCGTGGCAACCGCCGTTCTCGCTCACCACCCGCCCCGGGGGGTATCTGGTGATCGCGCTTGGCGCGGCGGCGATCGTGCTGGGTGGTGCCGGGTTGGCCGCCGGGTTCGCGGCTCTGGCGCGCGGATGGACGTTCCGAGCCGATCTGTGGGTGGGTGCTGGGATCGCCGCCGTGGTGGTGCTGGCCTTCCTGCCGCCGTCGGGTTCGGCCGATCATCTCAACTACGCCGCCTATGGACGGCTGGCCGTGCTCGGACACGATCCCTATACGGTCCCCCCGGAACAGCTCGGGGGCGACCCGGTCGCGGGGGCGGTGGAGGAGTGGAGGGGCGTCACCAGCGTCTACGGGCCGGTGGCCACCGCGGTGCAGGCGCTGGCGGCAGTGGTGGGCGGCGACTCCGTACGGTTGATCGTGTTCGTGCTCGCGGCGGTCAACGCGGCCGCGTACGCCGTCACGGGCCTGTTGCTGTTCCGGAGTGCGGCGGGTGACGACGCACGGCAGCGGCAGGTGGCGCTGCTGTGGGCCGCCAACCCGCTGATGATCTATCACCTGTCCGCAGGCATGCACGTCGACACCCTGGCCATCGCGTGCATGGTGGCCGCCCTGGTGTGCGGCGCGGCCGGACGGCATGCCGCATCGGGGCTGCTCCTGGGGATCGGGGTCGGCGTCAAGGCGACCGCAGGGCTGGTGGCGCTCGGCCCGGCCTGGGAACTGCGCCGTTCACCCCGTTCGCTGGCCATCGTCACCGCCTGCGCGGTCGCGGTCGCCGGGATCGCCTACGCGGTGGCCGGGCCGCAGGTACTCAACCAGGTCGGCGCCGCCGGCCGCAGGGTGTCGCTGGCGGTGCCGTGGAGCCTGATGAAAAGAGGGCTGCAGCACGCCTTCGGGCCAGGCGCGTACACGGTATGGATCCAGGTGGGGTCACTGCTGTTGATGGCCGTCTTGGTCGTGCTGTTGCTGCGCGCCTTCTCCCGCGCTCAGCACAGGGCGCCACAGGCTGCCGAGGTGGCCGTGGCGGTGGTCGTCGCCTGGCTGTTCTCCTCGGCGTACGCTCTGCCCTGGTATGACGGATTGGCCTTCGCACTGCTGGCACTGGCCTTCCAGCCGGGCCTTGCCGCCTTCATGACGGCCAGGGTGAGTGTGCTGTCTCTGGCCTACCTCCCGGCCCGGCAGGCCGGTCAGCCTCCCGGCGCCCGCGAGTGGCTGGTGGACGGGGTGCGGGCGAACATCGTGCCCTGGCTGCTTCTGGCGCTGACAGGGGCGCTGATGTGGTGGGCGTGGCGTGCGGGGCGTGGGCAAGGATCCGCTCGGCCGGGTCACCGGTGATGACACCCATCGCCGAGTACCGCTCAGAACACGTACGGAGCGGCGCTGGTCTGCCCGGCCTCGTTCGTGGCGGTGAGCGAGGTCGTCCCCGGCGGTGTGTACGGAACCCAGGCCGATTCCAGCCGCCCCCGCCGCTCGTAGCGCTCCTGCCGGACCACCGCCCCCTGCGGGTCGAAGCGGAACGTGCCGCCGCGCAGGTGGTAGCCCTCGACGAGCAGCCCGGGCCGCCCGTCCACGTCCTTCCTGACGGCGTTGACGATGATCGGCTGCTGCCAGGCGCCGGCGATGTCGTCGGCGAGCGAGGGCGTGTCGTAGCGGGCCTGGCAGGTGAAGAACGGCTCCCACCCGTACGAGATGATCTTCGAGCCGTACGGCCCCGTCGCCATCACCTGCCGATCGAGCCGGCTCTTGGTGGGCCGTCCGCGTAACGGCAGCGGATCGACCCGCCCGCACTCCCCGGGGGCCGGGGTCGGCTCGAACGCCTCCACGTTCACCCACAGCTCCACCCCGTCGGGCGCCTGCCGCGCCGCCGTCTCGATGTAGTCGCGCGTGGACCCGTAGTAGGCCTGCCCGTAGCTGAGGTCGCCGACGACGGGCACCAGCCGGGCCTCGACCCTGGCCTCCCGCTCGTGAACCCCGTACACGGGCACCTTCCCCGTGCCCCGCCCGTCCTGGACGGCGATGGCCATGGGCGCCCCGGCTCGCGTGCCCGCGATGTCCGCCATCCCCTCCCGGAGCTGATCGGGCGGGAACCCGCGCCCGCGCCGCGCGTCGATGTACGGGCTGACCAGGATCTTCTTGCCGGGCAGCGCGGCGACGACCACGGCGTGCTGGGCCGCGTACAGCGAGATGATCGGATCGTCGTCCGCCCGCGCCCGCATGGCCAGCTCGAACGACTGGTACACCCCGCCGAAGGCCGCCGACCCGCCGAAGCGCGCCTTGTAGTCGGCCAGCACCCGCGCGGTGAAAGCGTTCAGTGCGGCGGTGTGCGCGAGGTCGGGCTCCCACGTCTTGTCCGGCCGCTGCGGCGCGGCAGGCAGCCCGGGGAAGACCTTCATCCCGTACGCGGCCGCCTCCGTCATCAGGTTGGCCACGCCGTCGCCGTCGGTGGCGACGAGCACGAGATCCTGTTCTGGCGCCTGGCAGGACTCGGCCAGCGAAAGGCGGTAGTAGGTGCGCCCTTCGCCCTCGATCCGCCGGTCCGTCCCCGGACACCGCAGCAGCCCCGGCCCGAACTCCTCGCTGGTCACGTAGCTGTAGACCTGCCGGATCCGCTTGCCCGCCACCTCGGCGCACGGCAGGCCGTCCACGGCGCAGCCGGCGAGCTCGGGCTCCACTCCCACGCTGAACCTGGGCCCGAACGTGATGAGCGTGTCGCCCCCGATCGCGTGGATCGCCTCGACCATCCCCCGTGTCACGCACGGATCCGCCCGGGGGATGACCCAGTAGCCGGTGATCGGGTACGGCGCCGTCACCCGCCCGTCCCGCGCCCGGCACTCATCCTGCCTGTCCTGCTCAGAACGGTCAGGTACGACCAGACTCACCACGAAGGCGACCGCCACGACGACCCACAGGACGACCCGGTGCACCCACTCCCCTTCCTCCGCCACCCACAGCCTACGGACCCCGGTGCCACCTGCGGCAGTCTGATCACGGAGAATGGCGGACAAGGGGGAGAACATCGTGCGCATCGATCTCAGCGGCAAGACCGCGCTGGTCACCGGCTCCGCTCAGGGCATCGGGGAGGCCATCGCCACCGGGCTGGCGCGGGCGGGGGCCAGCGTCGGCGTCAACGGGCGCAGCGACCATTCCGTGGCGGCGGCCATGGCGCGTATCGAGAGCGCCGCCGCCGGGGGCCTGGTCGCGGCGCCGGGCGGGTCTCCAGGGGGTTCGCCAAGGAGGCGGCGGGCAGCGGGGTGACGGTCAACTCGGTGATCGCGGGGCCGACGCGCACCGCGGGCGTCGAGGACTTCGTGTACCAGCTCGTGGACAAGAACCTGCCGTGGGAGGAGGCGCAGCGGGTGTTCATGCGCGAGCACCGCCCGCAGTCGCTGCTGCGGCGCCTGATCGAGCCGGAGGAGATCGCGAACATGGTCGTCTACCTGAGCTCGTCCTTCGCCTCGGCGACGACCGGCGGGGCGCTGCGCGTGGACGGCGGCTACGTGGACTCGATCCTCCCGTAGGGGCGATCTCGGCGCAGGTGCTCGGGATCGCCCTATGCCGCTATGTCCTGGCATTCCCCCATTAACCGCGATGACCAGGCAAGAAGTCGCCGCGGCGATAGGCCCGGCCATTCACCGCCCTCTCGGCATCGGATAATCGCCGAATCAGCGGCCACATTTTTATCACGTACCACACATACCCTCTTTGCACACAGTTGGAGATCATGTTAGAGATGTAGGAGAAGTAGAGAGGACCGGCACAGTGACGCTGATTCTCGATGGCGTCTTCGTACGGCGACGTGGGGAGACCTGGCTCGACGACATTCGCCTGGAATTATCGAATGGAATGACCACGGTCGTCGGCCCGATGACCGCCGGAAAAACGACACTGATGCGCGTCGCCGCCGGACTGCTACCACCGGATTCCGGCCGCGTGCTGGTCGACGGAAAAGACGTCACCCGCATTTCCGTACGAAAGCGCTCGGTCGCCTTCGTCTATCAGCAATTCATCAATTACCCGTCGCTGACCGTCTACGAGAACATCGCCTCCCCGCTCCGCCTGGACCCGGCGTTCGGCCGCGCGGACATCGACCGCAGGGTCCGCGAGGTCGCCGAGCTCATGGGCATCGCCGAACTGCTCGGCCGCAGGCCCGGCGAGCTGTCGGGCGGCCAGCAGCAGCGCACCGCCATCGCCCGCGCGCTGGCCCGTCCCGTGGACGTGCTGCTGCTCGACGAGCCCCTGGCCAACCTGGACTTCAAACTGCGCGAACAACTCCGCGCCGACCTCAAGAACATGTTCGCCGCCTCCTCCGGCGTGGTCCTGTACTCGACGGCCGACCCCAACGAGGCGCTGACGTTCGCGGCGCCGACCGTGGTCCTCGGCGAGGGCAGGGTCCAGCACGTCGGCGACGTCGCGGACATGTACGCCCACCCGCCGTCGCTGGCCGTGGCCGCCACGCTCAGCGACCCGCCCATCAACCTGTTGCCCGCCGTGGTCCGCGACGGCCGGATCGAGTGCCTGGGCACCTCCTTCCCCGCGCCCCGCGCGCACGCCACGGGCCGCAACGTCATGCTGGCCGTCCGCCCCCACCAGGTCACCATCGCCCGGGGCGGGCCGGGCGCGCTCGAACTGCCGGCGGAGATCAGGCTGGCGGAGGTCACGGGCAGCGAGACGTTCCTGCACCTTCTGCTGGAAGGTGGCCGCCACCTGGTCGCCCACCTGCCCGGCACCCAGCTCTTCACGCCGGGCGAATCCACGCTCGCCTACGTGGACCCCGCGCACGTCTTCGTCTTCGACGAGGCCGGGGGACGCCTGCTCGCCACCAGCGCCGCGGAGGTCGACCTGCATGGCTGACATTCGGCTCGAAGGCGTGGGCCACAGCTACGACGGGGGCCAGACGTGGGCGCTCAAGCCGACGACGTGGACCTGGCGCGGCTCACGGGCGTACGCGCTGCTCGGCCCGAGCGGCTGCGGCAAGACGACGCTGCTGAACATCATCTCCGGCCTGCTCACGCCCACGGTGGGCCGGATCTTCTTCGACGACCGCGACGTGACCGACGTGCCGACAGCGGGCCGGAACATCGCCCAGGTCTTCCAGTTCCCCGTCCTGTATGAGGAGATGTCGGTCTACGACAACCTCGCCTTCCCCCTGCGAAACCGGAAATTTCCGAAAGCCGAGATCGACCGGCGCGTCCGCCAGGTCTCCGAGCTCCTCGGCCTCGACCCCGTCCTGCGCCGCAGGTCACGCCGCCTGGACCCGGGCCGCCAGCAGATCGTCAGCCTCGGCCGCGGCCTGGTGCGCTCCCAGGTGGCGGCGGTCCTGCTGGACGAGCCGCTGACCGTGGTGGACCCGGCGCTGAAGTGGACGCTGCGCAGCAAACTCAAGGAGATCCACCGCGACACGGGACACACGCTGGTCTACGTCACGCATGACCAGACGGAGGCGCTGACGTTCGCCGACGAGGTCGTCGTGCTCAACGACGGGGCGATCGTGCAGACCGGCGAGCCGGCCGAGCTGTTCCTGTCGCCCGCGCACGAGTTCGTCGGGCACTTCATCGGCTCGCCCGGCATGAACATGCTGCCCGCCGAGGTCGTCGGCGACGTCGTCCGGGTCGGCCCCGCGGAGGTCGGGCAGGTCACGGGCGACCTGCCCGCCGGGGCCGTGCGGATCGGGGTGCGCCCGGAGTTCGTCCGGATCACCGGCGAGCCCACCTCGCCCGGCGTGGCCGCCCAGGTCACGGGCGTCGACCGGATGGGCGCCTACGACCTCGTGCACGCCAGGGTCGGCGAGCACCCGATCATCGCCAAGACCGAGGCGGGCTCGCCCCACCGGCCGGACACGGCCGCGTTCCTGCACTTCCCCGCCGAACGGACCTTCCTCTTCCGCGACCAGGTCAGGTGCGGCTCGCTGGCGCCGCTGAACGGAAGGAGCCCCCGATGACCGCGGGCAGCCAGGTGGGCGGCGAGGTCGTCACGACCGCGCCCGCCGAGCCCAAGGAGGAGCCGCGCCCCGAGCTGAAACGCAAGGACAACCGGGCCTGGTGGCTGGTCCTGCCGGTGGTCGTGTCGGTGGCGTTCACGGCCGTGATCCCGCTGATGACCGTGGTCAACTTCAGCGTCCAGGACGTCTTCAGCCCCACCGACCGGGTCTTCGTCGGCCTGGACTGGTTCTACGAGGCCCTGCGCAGGCCGGAGAACCGCGAGGCGTTCCTGCGGACGCTGCTGTTCTCGGCGCAGGTGCTGCTGGTGGAGATCCCGCTCGGGGTGGCGATCGCGGTGGCGATGCCGCGCCGCGGGTTCTGGGTGTCGGTGGCGCTGGTGCTGGTCGCGCTGCCGCTGCTCATCCCGTGGAACGTGGTGGGCACGATCTGGCAGATCTTCGCCCGCGCCGACATCGGGCTCGGCGGCTGGACGATCAACAACGTGCTGGGCATCGGCTTCAACTACACGCTCGACTCGACCGACGCCTGGATCACGATCCTGGTCATGGACGTGTGGCACTGGACGCCGCTGGTGGCGCTGCTGGCCTACGCGGGGCTGCGCTCGATCCCCGAGCCCTACTTCCAGGCGGCGCAGATCGACGGCGCCTCCGGCTGGGCCACCTTCCGCCACATCCAACTGCCCAGGCTGCGCGGGGTGCTGACGATCGCGATCCTGCTCAGGTTCATGGACAGCTTCATGATCTACACCGAGCCGTTCGTGGTGACGGGCGGCGGTCCCGGCAACGCGACGTCGTTCCTCAGCATCCTGCTGTCGAAGATCGCCGTCGGCCAGTTCGACGTGGGCCCCGCCGGGGCGTTCTCGCTCATCTACTTCCTGATCGTGCAGATCCTCTGTTACGTCTTCTTCACCGTGCTGACCAGGTCGGGGAGGTAACGCCATGGGACGCCGCCTGCCCTGGGCACGCACGGTCTTCTGGCTGTACGTGGCCACGCTCATGCTGCCGCTGCTGTGGATGTTCGGCATGTCGATCCGGCCGAACGAGGACATCCTCGGAAGCTTCTCGCTCATCCCGCAGCGGGTGACCTTCGAGAACTACGCCACCTTCTTCACCGACGCCTCCTGGTATTCGAGCTATCTGAACTCCATCATCTACACCTCGATGAACGCCGTGATGTCGCTCGTCGTGGCGCTGCCCGCGGCCTACGCGTTCTCCAGGTTCCGTTTCGCGGGCGACAAACATCTGTTCTTCTGGCTGCTGACGAACCGTATGGCGCCGCCCGCGGTGTTCCTGCTGCCTTTTTTCCAGATTTATCAGAGCGTGGGCCTCTTCGACACCCATCTCGGCGTGGCGATAGCGCACATGCTTTTCAACGTCCCGCTCGCGGTCTGGATACTCGAGGGATTCATGTCGGGAATCCCCAGGGAAATCGACGAGACCGCCGCGATCGACGGTTATTCGCTGCCCCGGTTCTTCGTCAAGATATTCCTGCCGATGATCCGCTCCGCGCTCGGCGTGACCGCGTTCTTCTGCTTCATGTTCAGCTGGGTCGAGCTTTTGATCGCCAGGACGATCACCTCGGTCAACGCCAAGCCGATAGCCGCGACGATGACCCGGACGGTCAGCGCGGCCGGCGTCGACTGGGGCCTGCTGGCCACGGCGGGCGTGCTCACGATCGTCCCCGGCGCGATCGTCATCTGGTTCGTCCGCAACTACATCGCCAAGGGCTTCGCGTTGGGGAGGGTGTAGCCGTGTTCGCGTGGATGGTCTGGACCCTGCCCACGGCCCTGGTGTTCATCGGGCTCGCCCTGCTGCTGGTCGTCATGGCGGTCTGGGCCCGCATCTCCCCTCCCGTGGCCAGGCGCGGGTTCCTGCGCATCGAAACCGATCGGGGGGACCGGCTGTACATCGGCCTGATCAGCGCGGCCGTCGTGCTGGCCGGCTGGATCGCTGTCTCCGACCTGTCCATGTGGCTCGCGCTGGCCTGCGCGCTGCTGGTGGCGGTCGTGATCGGGATATGGGGCTAACAGAGGAGGAGCCAGGCCATGAGTCATCGGGCAGGCAGATCCGCGGCGGCGGTGCTGACCGCGTTCGTCCTGATAACAGCCGGTTGCGCGCAGGGCGAGGAGAAGCCCACGAGCGACTTCAGGGAGGCCGACGGCAAGGCGGCGGCGCAGCGGTGGGTGTCGGAGGAGTTCACACCGAGCACGTTGCAGAAGGACCAGCAGCTCGCGGAGATGGACTGGTTCATGAAGGCCGCGGCGCCGTACCGGGGCATGCAGATCAACGTGGTGTCCGAGACGATCACCACCCACGAGTACGAGTCGCGCAAGCTCGCCAAGGCGTTCACCGAGATCACCGGGATCAAGATCAAGCATGATCTGATCCAGGAGGGTGACGTCATCGAGAAGCTCCAGACCCAGATCCAGGGCGACCAGAACATCTACGACGCCTACGTCAACGACTCCGACCTCATCGGCACCCACTCGCGCGGCGACTACGTCTTCCCCCTGTCCGACTACATGGCAGGAGAGGGCAGGAGCGTCACCTCGCCCACCCTCGACCTGAACGACTTCATCGGCATCAGCTTCACCACCGGCCCGGACAAGAAGGTCTACCAACTCCCCGACCAGCAGTTCGCCAACCTCTACTGGTTCCGCTACGACTGGTTCACCGACGAGAAGATCAAGAAGCAGTTCAAGGACGCCTACGGCTACGACCTCGGCGTCCCGGTCAACTGGGCCGCCTACGAGGACATCGCCGACTTCTTCACCAACAAGGTCAACGGCAACGGCACCATCGACGGCAAGAAGGTCTACGGCCACATGGACTACGGCCGCAAGGACCCGTCGCTGGGCTGGCGCTTCACCGACTCCTGGCTGTCCATGGCGGGCAACGGCGACCCGGGCATCCCCAACGGCCTGCCGGTGGACGACTGGGGCATCAGGGTGGAGAACTGCCGCCCGGTCGGTTCGTCGGTCACCCGCGGCGGCGACACCAATGGCCCCGCGGCGGTCTACTCGCTGACCAAGTACGTGGACTGGCTGAAGAAGTACGCCCCCAAGGAGGCGGCGGGCATGAACTTCAGCGAGGCGGGCCCGGTCCCCGCGCAGGGTCACATCGCCCAGCAGGTCTTCTGGTACACCTCGTTCACGGCCGACATGACCAAGCCGGGGCTGCCGGTCGTCAACGGTGACGGCACGCCGAAGTGGCGCATCGCGCCGAGCCCGCACGGCGCGTACTGGAAAGAGGGCAACAAGCTCGGCTACCAGGACGCCGGCGCCTGGACGCTGCTGAAGAACACGCCGAAGGACCGCAGGGCGGCGGCCTGGCTGTACGCGCAGTTCGTCACGTCGAAGACGGTGTCGCTGAAGAAGTCGATCGCCGGGCTGACGTTCATCCGCGACTCCGACATCAGGAGCGACTACTTCGCCGAGAACTCCAAGAAGTACGGCGGCCTCATCGAGTTCTACGGCTCGCCGGCCCGCAAGCAGTGGACCCCGACCGGGACGAACGTGCCGGACTACCCCAAGCTCGCGCAGCTTTGGTGGCAGAACGTGGCCACCGCGGTGACCGGTGAGACGACCGCCCAGCAGTCGATGGACAACCTGGCCAAGCAGCAGGACGACATCCTGTCCCGGCTGGAGCGGCGCGGCTACGGCGGCAACTGCGCGCCGAAGCTGAACCCGGAGCAGCCCGCGCAGTACTGGTACGACCAGCCGGGCGCGCCCGCGCCGAAGCTGGCCGACGAGCGCGGCAAGCCCGAAACCCTCGACTACGACAAACTGATCGCCACCTGGAAACAGGGGAACTGAACCCAATAGGCAGGGTGCCGCCGCCCGTGGCAGGATCGGGCGGCGGCGGCTCTCAACCCTCAGCCAACACGCGTGCCCTCGTCCGCCAGGTGCACGGGCTGGCCGGTCGCGGCCGAGACGTTGGCCGCGTGGCCGGTCAGCACGCTGCGGATGCCGTCGCGGTAGCCGGCCTGCCGGCGCAGCGGGTCGTCGCCCGCCCCGCGGAAGACGTCGTTCAGCAGCAGGCGGTCGCCGCCGCCGTGCCCGCCTGCCCCGGACTCGATCGGCACGTCCTCCGGCTTGCTCCAGTGGCGGTGCAGCGTGAGCCGCTCCCAGGAGCCGGCCTTGTCCCCCTTCTTGGCCGCGCTCGGGTCGATGGCGGCGTGCGGCGAGGTCCATTCGCGCTCGACCACGTCCAGCGCCAGCCGTCCCTCCGTGCCGTTGAAGGCGACCCGGTAGCCCTCCCACGGGGCGTGGGCGTGCAGGGAGTAGGTGAGCATGGTGCGGTTGGTGTAGCGGACCAGCACGGACATGTTGTCGTCGATGGTGATGCCGTCGCTGAAGACGTCCTGGTCGCGGATGTAGCCGTCTTCGTGCTCGGCGTCCAGGTAGAGGCGCTTGAGCCGGGGGTCGGTGGAGATGTCCTGGATGAAGGGGTCGGTGCCCAGCCCCGGCGCGCCCTGCCCGCGCTCGGGACGCCCGTCCAGGCCGCGCTTGCCGGCGTTGTCGGAGCCGTAGAAGCGCAGGTCGGTCTGGGCGAAGACGAGCTCGGGAGCGGCGCCGAGCCACCAGTTGACCAGGTCGAAGTGGTGGGTGGACTTGTGCACGAGCAGGCCGCCGGAGTTGACCCGCCGGCGGTGCCAGCGGCGGAAGTAGTCGGCGCCGTGGATGGTGTCGAGCGTCCACTCGAAGTGCACGGAGGTCACCTCGCCGATCGCGCCCTCCATCAGCAGGCGGCGCACGGCGGAGTTGCGCGGCGAGTACCGGTAGTTGAAGGTGACGATCAGCTTGCCGGTGCTGCGCTCGGCGGCCTCGGCGATGGCGGCGCAGCCGTCGGCGTCGATCGTGAGCGGCTTCTCCACGATGACGTCGCGTCCCGCGTCGAGCGCCGCGCACACGTATCTGGCGTGCGTGGCGTCGACGGTGGTGACGATGACCGCGTCGGCGAGCTCGAGCACCTTGTCGAAGTCATCGGGCGCGAAACACGGCACCTCCTGGCCGATCCGCTCGACGTAGTAGTCCATGCGGGTCCGGTTGGTGTCACACAGGGCGACGATGGTGCCGGCGTCGCGCCACTCTCCGAGCAGCGCGTCGACGTACATTTGCGCGCGGTGTCCGAGCCCGACGAACGCGTACTTCATGTCTCTCCTTTAACCGGCGATCGAGGCGTTGGCCTCGGTGATGAACTTCTGCGCGGCGTCGTCGGGGGTCATCCTGCCGAACAGGACCTCCTCCGAGTACCGCGTGAGGATGTCCTCCATGGCGCTGGCGCCCTTCGGCGGGGCGGCGGGCGGGTCGGCCAGTTCGCCCTTGACCTCGTCGAGGAAGTCCAGCGTCTTCTTGTCGGTGGGCGGCAGTTTCTCCCTGACGGCCGCCAGCACCTTGGAGCTGGCCGGCAGGCCGCGGTCGCTGAGGATGATCTCGCCCGCCTCGGGGTCGTTGACCATGAAGTCGATGAACTTGGCGGCCTCGGCCGCGTGCTCCGACTTCGACGAGGCGGTCAGGAACATGGCCGGCTGCAGGAACATGCCGCGGCTGGTCGCGCCCTGCGCCATCGGCATCCGCAGCAGGTCCACGTCCTTGCCCGACTTCTTGCCGATGCCGCCGAGCTGGTTGCTCCACCACATGCCCATCGCGCCGTCGCCGGTGGCCAGCAGCGACTGGTCCACGCTCTGGGCGCCGATCTCGGCGGTCTTGGCGGCGTCGGGCGAGCCCTTGGTCTTGACCAGGTTCTGCATGATCGTCCACCACGCCTTGAGCGTGTCGGGCGAGACGGCGATCTTGTTGCCGTTGTAGAAGGGCTCGCCCCGCTGCGCGGCGAAGATCTGCAGGTAGGCCGGGTTGAAGCTCTGCTGCGTGCCGTAGATCTTGCCGCCGCTCTGGGTGGTGACCTTCGAGGCGAGGTCGACGTACTCCTCCCAGGTCCACTTGGTGTCGTCGGGGCGCTTCTGCCCCGCCGCCTCCAGCTCGGTCGGGCTGAAGACCAGGGAGAAGGCGTTGACGCCCGTGGGAACGGCCAACTGCTTGCCGTCGATGGCGCCGGTGCCCAGCACCTTGGCGTCGAAGTCGGCGGTGTTGACCTTGCCGCTCATGTCGGCCAGCGTGCCGCGGTCGGCGTACTCGCGCAGGCCGCGGATCTCCAGCGTGATGACGTCGGGCGCGTCGCTGGCCGCGACCTTCGTGGACAGCGTCTCGTAGTAGGCCCCGAAGTCGGAGAACTCGCCTTCGACGTCGATAGTCGGGTTCTTCGCCTCGAACTTCTTGATCGCTGCTTCGGTCATCTGCTGCCGCGCGGCGCTGCCCCAGTAGGCGAAGCGCAGCTTGACCTTGCCGTCGGCGCTTTCGCCGCCGCCGCTGCCGCTGCCGCAGGCCGCGGTGACCGCCAGCACAGCGGTGGCGAGCAGTGCCGCCGACCACATCTTCTTGCCAGAGCTCACGGCTCTACCTCCTTGGGGGGTGTTCTTGTTGGGGGGTGAAGGGAACTACTTGAGTCCGGTGGTGGCCACGCCGCGGATCAGGTACTTCTGGCCGGCCAGGAAGAAGCCGAAGATGGGGCCGAGCGCGATGATCGACATGGCGAACATGGGCCCCCACGCCGATTCGCTGCTGGCGTCGAGGAACGTGCGCAGCGCGACCGGGACGGTGAAGTTGTCCGGGTTGTTGAGGT
Source organism: Nonomuraea purpurea (assembly GCF_042650645.1). NCBI lineage: Bacteria > Bacillati > Actinomycetota > Actinomycetes > Streptosporangiales > Streptosporangiaceae > Nonomuraea > Nonomuraea purpurea. The sequence continues at coordinate 12,798 of NZ_JBHSBI010000017.1, read as the reverse complement.
AGAGGAGCTGGCTGAGGAAGTCGTTCCACGTCCAGATGAAGGTGAAGATCGCGGTGGTGGCCAGGGCCGGCAGGCAGAGCGGCATGACGACCCTGATGAAGATGCGCCAGTAGCCCGCGCCGTCGATCTCGGCGGCCTCGTCCAGCTCCCTCGGCAGCGTGCGGATGAACTGCACCATGAGGAAGACGAAGAACGCGTCCGTGGCCAGGATCTTCGGCAGGACCAGCGGCCAGATCGTGTTGATGAGGTCGAGCTCGGAGAACATGATGTACTGCGGCACGATGACCACGTGGTGCGGCAGCATGATCGTGCCGAGCATGATCGCGAACCAGAACTTCTTCAGCGGGAAGTTCAGCCGCGCGAAGGCGTAGGCGGCCAGCGAGCAGGCCACCAGGTTCGCCACCACCGACACGGCCGTGACGACCGCGGAGTTCCACAGGTAGTAGCCGAAGGGGTGCTTGAGCGCGTTCCAGCCCTCGCCGTAGTTCTCGAAGGTGATCTGGCTGGGCCACAACCCCGGCTCACGGAAGATCAGCTCTTCCGGCTTGAGCGAGCTGGAGATCATCCACAGCAGCGGATAGAGCATGACCAGGCCGAAGCCGATCAGCAGGATGTGCTTGGCCACCCGTCCGCCCCTGAAAGGGCGGAACAACATCGGAACCGGCCTACTTGGTGTCGCCATAGAAGACCCAATACTTGGACGCGAGGAAGTTCACTCCGGTCAGGGCGGCGATGATGACCAGCAGGACCCACGCCATCGCCGCAGCGTAGCCCATGTCATAGCTCTTGAACCCCTTCAGATAGAGGTAGAGCGTGTAGAAGAGGGTGGAGTCGGCCGGACCGCCCTTCCCGTTGCTGACGATGAACGCCTGCGTGAACGACTGGAACGACTTGATCAGTTCGAGCACCAGGTTGAAGAAGATGATCGGCGTCAGCAGCGGCAGCGTGATCGAGCGGAACTGACGGATGGGGCCCGCGCCGTCCACCGCCGCGGCCTCGTAGTAGCTGCCCGGGATCTGCCGCAGTCCGGCGAGGAAGATGATCATCGGGGCGCCGAACGTCCACACGTGCAGGAGGATCAGCGTGCCCAGGGCGGTGTCAGGGTCGCCGACCCAGCCGGGGCCCTGGATCCCGAAGATCGCGAGCACCGCGTTGACCAGGCCGTCGGCGCCGAAGACCTTGCGCCACAGGATCGCGATGGCCACGCTGCCGCCCAGCAGCGAGGGCAGATAGAAGATCGAGCGGTAGAACGACAGCCCACGCATCCCCCGGTCCAGCACCAGGGCCAGGGCCAGGGCGAAGGCGAGCTGCATCGGGACGGACACGATCACGTAGATCGTCGTCACCTTCAGCGAGGCCATGAAGCGCTCGTCCTGCGTGAACATCTGAATGTAGTTGTCCAGCCCGACCCACTTGGACTCCTCCAGGAGGCTGTAGTCGGTGAAGGACAGATATAGGGAGGCGAAGATCGGGCCAACCGTGATGACGAGCAGGCCGAGAAACCAGGGCGCCAGGAACAGGTAGGCGGCCCTCGCCTCGCGACGGGAACGCTGGGTGGAACGGCGCCTGCCTGGCAGGGGGGTGACCGCCACCGAGTCAGCCATGACGCATCTCTTTCGTCATCCACGGACCTTCCGGGCGAGACGTGATGGATAGCGCTTTCCTATAGCTGGCGGTGAAGTTACGTCAACCCTTTGCAGGCGTTACATAGCCGTTACCGATATATCGCTACGACGTTTCCCCCTGCTAGCAGGGCTGTCGTCCGTAGAAGTCAGATGAATTTCGCGCCGAATTAGTACAACCGTTTGCAGCCTTTGGGCCTATCGCGGGGGCGCCGTGGAGTCCCGGACGACCAGCCGGGTCTCCAGCGACGTCGTGGCGCTCACCTCCTGGATGAGCAGGTCGACCGCGAGCCTGCCCGCGGCGGCCGTGGGCATGGCGACCGTGGTGAGCTTGGGACGGTTCAACCGTCCGGAGACGATGTCGTCGATGCCCACCACGCTGACGTCCTGCGGCACGCTCAGCCCGAGGTCGCCGAGCCCCTCGATGAGCCCGATCGCCACCAGGTCGTTGTAGGCGAGCACGCCCGTCACGCCCGAGTCGCGCACCCGCCCGGCCGCGGCGAACCCGCCCCGCTCGGTGGGCGCGTTGGGCCCGATGACGACCAGTTCGACGCCCGGCACCTGCTCGGCGGCCGTGCGGATCTCCGAACTCGTCCATGAGCCCGCGGGCCCCGACACCAGCGCGACCCGGCGGTGCCCGAGCCCGGCCAGGTGCTCGACCGCGAGCCTGGCCCCGTGGCCGACGTCCATCAGCACGGTGGCCGCGCCGCGCAGCCGCCGGTTGATCACCACGAACGGCACCCGCTCGGCCAGCCGTTCCAGCGCCTTGTTGGAGGAGCGGGGGCTGCACAGCACCACGCCGTCGACCTGCTTGGAGAAGGCCTGCACCAGCTCCTCCTCCGCGGCCGGCTCCTCGTCGGTGTCGGCCACGAACAGGTGGTAGTCGCGCTGCCTGGCGGCCGCGTGGGCGGCCTTGATCAGCGGAGGGAAGAACGGGTTGGCGATGTCGGCCACGATCAGCCCCAGGTTGTGGGTGCGCCCGGTCGTGAGCGCCCGAGCCGCCCGGTTGGGCCGGTAGCCCAACTCCTCGGCCACCGTCAGCACCCGGGTGCGCGTGGCGGCGTTCACCATGTGCGGCGCGGAGAAGGTCCGCGACACGGTCGACACATGCACTCCGGAGGCCCGGGCCACATCACGAATCGTCACTGTCACAGTTGTCACCCTAACGCAACCGCTTGCAGGGGCCTTGGAGCGCTGAAAGCGCTTGCTGGATCCTTCCTACCCTCACCTCTGGCGACTCTACCCAGCTCGAAGGGCGGGTGATGAAATGCCCTCTTGACGCCTTGGCCTCCGTGACACAAAGGTTTAGTGCAACTGTTTGCAGTCTTGAAGGAGCCCCTCACGGTGAGCAGAGTCCTCGTCACCGGAAGCGCAGGACGCCTCGGCCGCAGCGTGGTCACCACACTGGCGGCGGCCGGGCACGAGGTCATCGGCGTGGATCGCGCCCCTGGCACCCCAGGTGAGGCCGCCGCGGTCTTACCCGCCGACCTCACCGACACCGGTGAGGCGTTCGAGGCGATCGCCAGGTTCCGGCCCGAGTCGGTGATCCACCTGGCGGCCATCGCCACCCCGTTCAGCTTCCCAGAATCGGTCATCTACCGGGTCAACACGCAGCTCGCGTTCAACGTCTGCGAGGCGTCGGTGGCCCTCGGCGTCTCCGGCGTGGTGGTGGCCAGCAGCCCCACCGTGATCGGGTACGGCGCGCCGGGCGGCTGGGCGCCGTCGTACCTGCCGATCGACGAGGAGCATCCGGTCCGGCCCTGGAACGCCTACAACCTGTCCAAGGTGGCGGCCGAGCAGACCATGAAGGCGTTCGCGCTGGCCGGGACGACGCGGCTGGCGGCCGTCAGGCCGTGCTTCGTCATCCCGCCCGAGGAGTGGGCGGGCGCGCCCACGCAGTCGGGCCACACCGTGCGCGAACGGCTGGACCGGCCGGAGATCGGCGGGGTGTCGCTGTTCAACTACATCGACGCCCGCGACGCCTCCGAAATGATCGCCGTGCTGATCCGGGCCCTGCCCGAACTGCCCAACGGCGAGGTGTTCTTCGCCGGCGCCGCCGACGCGCTGGCCAGGAAGCCGCTGACCGACCTGATCCCCCAGGCCGTGCCCGGCGCCGAGGCGCTGGCGGCCGGCCTCACCGGCACCACCCCCGCCTTCTCGATCACCAAGGCAGAGCGCCTGCTCGGCTGGCAACCCAAGCGGAGCTGGCGTACCGAACTCAAGGAAGCCGAATGAATCTCAGCGGTGTGCTGTTCTTCCCCGTGACCCCCTTCGACGCCGACGGCCGGCTTGCCGAGGAGGTGCTGGCCGAGCACATCCGGCAGGGCATGGAGCACGGCCCCGGCGGGGTGTTCGTGGCCTGCGGCACCGGTGAGTTCTCCGCGCTGTCGGAGTCGGAGCACGCGAGCGCGGTGCGGGTGGCTGCCGAGGTCGTGGGCGGGCGGGTGCCGGTGTTCGCGGGCGCGGGCGGCCCGCTCGGCGCGGCGCTGAACCAGGCCAGAGCCGCGCGGGCGGCGGGCGCGGACGGGCTGCTGCTCATGCCTCCCTACCTGGCGCAGGGTCCCGGGCACGGCTTCCGCGCGTACGTGGAGTCGGTCGCCGCAGAACTGCCGGTGATCGTCTACCAGCGCGCCTCGGTGGTGCTCGAACCGGAGGCCGTGGTCGAGCTGGCCGGGATCCCCGGAGTGATCGGGCTCAAGGACGGCGTGGGCGACATCGACAGGATGCAGCGCATCGTGCTGGCCGTCCGCGAGCGCTACCAGGACTTCCTGTTCTTCAACGGGCTGCCGACGGCCGAGCTGACCATGCCCGCCTACCGGGGCATCGGCGTGGAGCTCTACTCCAGCGCCGTGTTCGCGTTCGCGCCGGAGATCGCCCTGGCCTACCTGAACGGCGACGAGCGGCTGCTCACCCGCTTCTACGCCCCGCTCGTCCGGCTGCGCGACAAGGTCCCCGGCTACCCGGTCTCCCTGGTCAAGGCCGGTGTGCGGCTGCGCGGCCTGGACGTGGGCGCCGTCCGTCCGCCGCTGGTGGAGGTCACCGGCGAGCACCTCGAAGAGCTGGACGCGCTGATCAAATCCGGGCTCGAACTGGCGGCGTCATGACGATCGCGGACCTGCGTACCGAGCTGCGCACGGCCGCCCTGCCTCGGCCCTGGGGCGCGGACGTGCCCGCCAACCACGTCATCGTGTGCGAGGTCACGCTGAAGGACGGCCGGACGGGAACCGGGTTCTCCTGGACGCCGCAGATCGGCGCGCACGCCGTCAAGGCCCTGCTCGACCACGACCTTCGTGAGGCGCTGATCGGCCTGCCCCCGCACCCCGAGGTGGTGTGGGACCGGCTGTGGCGGCACCTGCGCGAGGCCGGGCCCGGCGGCATCACCACGATCGCGCTGGCCGGCATCGACCTGGCGCTGTGGGACCTGCGCTGCGGCGACAGCGGCCTGGCCGACGTGCTCGGACGCCGCCGCGACGAGGTGCCCGTCTATGGCAGCGGCGTCAACCTGCACTATCCCCTTGAAGAGCTGGTCGCGCAGGCCGAACGCTGGGTGGCGGCCGGCTGCCGCGGGGTCAAGATCAAGGTGGGCCGTCCCGACCTGACCGAGGACGTCGCCAGGGTGGCCGCGGTCCGCGAGGTCATCGGCCCCGACCGGCTGCTGATGATCGACGCGAACCAGCGCTGGGACCTGCACCGGGCCAGGCGGGCCATCGGCGCGCTGCGCGCCTTCGACCTGACGTGGATCGAGGAGCCGCTGCCCGCCGACGACGTGGCCGCCCACGTGGAGCTGCGCCGCTCCATCGACGTGCCGGTCGCCGTCGGCGAGAACGTCTACACGACCTACGGCTTCCGCGACCTGCTCGCGGCGGGCGCGTGCGACGTCGTCCAGCCGAACGTGGTGCGGGTCGGCGGCATCACGCCGTTCCTGCGGATCGCGGAGCTGGCCAGGACCTACGACGTGCCGGTCTACCCGCACCTGCTGAGCGAGGTGTCCGGGCAACTCGCCCTGACGCTGCCCGCGCCGGTGCTGGTCGAGGACGTGGAGGACGCCTCGTTCGCCACGCTCGGGCTGCTGGCCGAGCCGTACCCGGTACGGATCTCGGACGGTGTGCTGCGCGCGGGCGAGCACGCGGGACTGGGGTTGAGGTGGTCGTGATGAGCGCGGACTCGGAGCTCGGGCTTAGGTGGTCGCGATGAGCGCCGCGAACGTGACCCCGACGGGCGCGGTGAAGGTGATCCTGGCGGGAGCGCACGGGCACGGGCGGCACCACCTGGGCATCCTGCGCGGGCTCACGGAGCGGGGGCTGGTCGAGCTGGCCGGGATCTGCGACGTGCGGCCCGTGGAGGTCGAGTTCGGGGCGCCGCTGCAGTCGTCCGACCTGGGCGAGCTGATCGAGAAGACCGGCGCGCAGATCACGATCATCTGCACGCCGATCCACACGCACGCCGACCTGGCCGTGACCGCGCTGCGGGCCGGCTCGCACGTGCTGCTGGAGAAGCCGCCCGCGGCCAGTTCGTCGGAGCACGAGCGGATCGCCGCGGCGGTGGCCGAGACCGGGCTGGCCTGCCAGGTCGGGTTCCAGTCGCTCGGCTCGGCGGCGATCCCCGCGCTGCGCGAACTGATCGCCGGCGGCGTGCTCGGGCGGGTGCGCGGCATCGGCGGGGCCGGAGCGTGGGATCGGTCGACGGCCTACTTCACCAGGGCGGCGTGGGCGGGCAGGCGCCGCCTGAACGGCGTCGACGTGGTGGACGGCGCGCTGACCAACCCGTTCGCGCACGCCGTGGCGACCGCCCTGGCCCTGGTGGACAGCCCGATCGCGGAGATCGAGACCGAGCTCTACCACGCCTATCCGATCGAGTCCGACGACACCTCCTGCCTGCGGATCCGGCTGGCCGACGGCTTCGTGATCACCATCGCGGTGTCGTTGTGCGCGCCTGACCGGCGCGAGCCGTACCTGGTCGTGCACGGCGACCTGGGCCGGGCCACGCTCGTCTACACCAAGGACCGGCTCACGGTCGAGCTCGCCGACGGCTCGGTCACGACGACCGTCCACGAGCGCACCGGCCTGCTGGAGAACCTCGTCGACCACCTCCGCACGGGCGCGGACCTGCTCGTCCCGCTCGCCGCGACCAAGTCGTTCACCCAGGTCCTGGACGCGGTGCGGCTCTCGCCCGAGCCGGTGCCGATCCCCGAACGGCACCAGATCGTGCACGGGGACAAGACGGGCGTCGTGAGCCGGGTCCTGCCGGGCATCGCCGGCCTGACCGACCGCAGCGCCCGCGAACTGGCGCTCTACTCGGAGCTCGACGTCCCGTGGACGAGCGTGGAGCTGCGGGTCGCCGACCGGGCGGTGGCCTCCTACGAGTGGCGGCCCGACCTGCCCGCCACCGACTCCCCCAGGCCGTACCTGCACCGGGTGCGCACCCTCGGCGGCGTCGAGGTCACCCAGGTGCGTCCAGAGGACCACGTGCACCACCTCGGCGTCGGGGTGGCGATCTCCGACCTCGGCGGCGCGAACTTCTGGGGCGGGCGCACCTACGTCAGGGATCAGGGGCCGACCTGGCTGGACGACCACGGCACGCAGCGGCACGTGGCCTTCTCCTCGCTCGGCGACGACGGCTTCACCGAGCACCTGGAGTGGATCGGTCCCGGGGGCCGCCTGATGGCCCGCGAGGAGCGCACGATCACCGCCAGGCCGCTGGGCGAGGCGTGGGCGCTGGACTTCACGTTCACGCTCACCAACCTCACCGGCGCCCCCGTGGAGATCAACAGCTCCGCCACCAAGGGACGGGCCGGCGCCGGATACGGCGGCTTCTTCTGGCGCGCGCCGGGAACCTCTGCCGCCCGCCTCACCCTCCCCGGCGACGAACAGGCCGTGCACGGCAGCCGACGACCGTGGGTGGCCATGTCCGGCACCACGCCGGACGGACGGGACTGGACGCTGGTGTTCACGCAGGCGGACGGCGACCCGTGGTTCGTGCGGGTGTCGGACTACCCGGGGGTCGGCCAGGCGCTGGCCTGGGACACACCGCTGGTCGTCGAGGACACGCTGACCAGGCGGGTCGTCACGATCGTGGCGGACGGGCGGCTCGACGAGGAGGCGGCGGCCGCGCTGGCGCAGGCCGCACTCGGCGGGACACCACTCCGTCGATAACCCCTCACTCCCCGTTTCCCGGCGGTTACGGAAACGGTGACAGGGTGGCTGACCTGTGAAGGCAGCCACCGTCATCGCCGGGCCCGTAACCGCCAGGGACCCGTTCTTCGACAACGCCAAATACCTGGCCATCGTGCTGGTGGTGTGCGGTCACCTCATCGAGGACCAGCGCGACCACCCGCTCGTGCACGCGCTCTACTTCTACGTCTACCTCTTCCACATGCCGCTGTTCATCGTGCTGAGCGGCTACCTGTCACGGAAGTTCACGTTCTCGGCGGGCAAGGCGCGCAGGCTGATCTCCACGCTGGCGGTGCCGTACCTGATCTTCGAGGTGGCGTACTCCCTGCCCAGGCTCATCCTGTACGGCAAGTTCGAGCTGAGCCTGCTCGACCCGTACTACCTGACCTGGTTCCTGCTGTCGCTGTTCCTGTGGCGGTTGTCGACCCCGGTATGGCAGCAGCTCAGGTGGCCGCTGGCCGTCGCGGTGGCGCTGTCGCTGCTGACCGGGTTGGACAAGCTCCCGGGCGAACTGGCCATGAACAGGACGTTCGCCCTGCTGCCCTTCTACGTGCTCGGGCTGATGCTGCGGCCGGAGCACTTCCAGTGGCTGCGCCGGCCGTACATGCGGCTGGCCGGGGCGCTGACGCTCGGGCTCGGGCTGGCGGCGGCGCTGCTCGTGCACGCCTCGGTGCCCACCGAGTGGATCAGGTGGCGGCTGCCCAACTCGGCCATCGGCGTCGACGACCTGACGGGCACGCTCATCCGGCTGGGGCTGCTGCTGGCGGGGGCGGTGCTCGTGGCGGCGTTCCTGGCGGTGACGCCGGCGCGGCACACCTGGTTCAGCGGCCTCGGGACCGCCACCATGTACGCCTACCTGCTGCACGGTTTCGTGGTCAAGGTCGCCGAGCGGCTCGGGCTCGGCCTGCCGCTGTCGATCCTGCTCGGCGTGGCCACCGCCACCCTGCTGTGCACACCCCTGGTCCGCCGGCTCTTCCACTGGGCGGTCGAACCCCGCATGTCCTGGGCCTTCACCTCCCTGCGCCGACCCACCTGAGGGCTCGTGCGCTGCTTCTCCTGCGGCCAAGGAGGGAACAGGGCCACCGACTTCACCCTCGCCCCCGAGCACGAAGAGATCCGCGCACCGACGCCTGCGCCACGCTGAGAACACGTACCGTCGCAAACGGTACGCAGGTCCGCGCGAAACTCGTCCGAATCAGTGGCAGAACTCACCGCGTATAAGGCCAAACCGGCAATCCTTACAAAATTGGCCATTTTCTTCATCCACTCTTGACCTGGAATGGGACTACTGTGCGATCGAGGCCCGCGAGTCGGAGTTCTAGCTAGTCAGCGGCGACGGAGGGGGCCGCAAGGGTGATCACGGACGGAGAGCGGCGGTCGCGCTGGTCCAGCCGGTGGCTGGTCCTGGTGCCGCTCGCGCTGATCGTGTTGATCACGTTCGCGGACATATTCACGCCGCGTCAGATCCACCTCGGCCCGCTGCTGGTCGTGGCGCCCGCCATCACGGCCTCGTTCGCGGGCCCCTGGCTCACCAGCGGCATCGGCCTGACGGCCGTGGCCGCGCAGGTGATCATCGGGGTGCAGGGGGGCGATCTGGACACGCAGGTGTTGCAGGCGCAACTCTTCGCTGTCGCCTCGGTGTCGGCGTTCGTCGTGCTCTTCAGGGTGCTCCGCGAACGCGACCGCAGGAAACTCGTGCAGGTGCAGTCCGTCTCCGAAGCGGCACAGCGCGCACTGCTACGCCCCCTGCCGCGCCAGGCCGGCCCGCTACGGCTCGCATCCCACTACCTGGCGGCAGAAGCAGAGGCACACATCGGCGGCGACCTCTACGGAGTGACCCGAACCCCTCGCGGCACCCGCCTGATCATCGGAGACGCCCGCGGCAAGGGGCTGGGCGCGGTCTCCGACGCCGCACTACTGCTCGGCGCCTTCCGCGAAGCCGCCCGGCGATGCCCCACCCTGCCCGAACTGGCCGCCGACCTCGACGAAAGCGCAAGCTTCAACATGGAGGCAGCCGACGAAGGCGAAAGCTTCGTCACCGCGATCATGCTCGACATCGCCGACGACGATCCGGCGTGCGTACTCGTCAACTGCGGCCACCCACCACCGCTGCTCATCCGCGGGAACAACATCCAACTACTCGACCCCGGACGATACGCCCCTCCCCTCGGACTCGGCACACTGGCAGCCCCCCGCGAATACACGGCACAGACCTGCCACTTCGAAGCGGGCGACATCCTGCTGCTGTACACCGACGGCGTCATCGAAGCCCGAGACCCGCAAGGCCGCTTCTACCCCCTGCTGGAACGGATCACGACGTGGACCGGCTGCGAACCACAGACCCTCGTGGAACGCATCTGCTCCGACCTGGTCGGCTACGTAGGCGGCCACCTCGGCGACGACGCAGCCATGATCGCCATCGAACGGGCCCCTCGCGACGGGATCGCCGTCACGAGAGCGATCGCCCACCCCCGGCCGGCCGACCTCGGCCCAGTGCTGGAGGACCAGAACCCCCTGGTGGTCGAGCCCCGCGGGCTGAGCGCATCGTCCCCCTACTGTGTCCGGGGCTGAACCTCACCACCCCGGAGACGATCGGGCCCTGCGCGCATCTCGGTCCGCGCGTCCATTGTCCAGCTTGAGGCGCAGGCTCATCGACGGCGTTCCGGGAGGCCCTGGCCCAGGCAGACAGGGCCCGCGCGGGTTGAGGGCGGGCCCAGCCCGTTTTTGGCTCTCGGTCACGCGTCCCAGGTGACCGGGAGGCTCTTGACCCCGTAGATGTCGGCGGTCTCGGGGCGCAGGGCGACCTCTTCGGCGGGTACGGCCAGGCGCAGCGTGGGGAAGCGGTTGATCAGCGCGGCGAAGGCGACGCGCATCTCGACGCGGGCCAGCTGCTGGCCCAGGCACTGGTGGATGCCGTGGCCGAAGGCCAGGTGCCCGCCGTCCTGCCTCCGGAGGTCAAGCACGTGGGGGTCGGGGAAGCGCTCGGGGTCGCGGTTGGCGGTGTGGTACGACAGGATGACCGTCGCACCGGCCTCGATGGTGTGGCCGCCCAGTTCGACGTCCTCCAGTGCGACCCTCTGGAACTGCTTGGCGACGCTCAGGTACCGCAGCAGCTCCTCGACGGCCTTGTCGGTGAGCGCGGGGTCGGCGCGCAGCGCGGCCAGCTGCGCCGGGTTGCGCAGCAGCGCGAAGGTGCCCAGCGCCAGCATGTTCGCGGTGGTGTCGAGCCCCGCCGCCAGCAAAAGCAGACTGATCCCCTTCAGCTCCTCGTCGGTCAGGTCGCTGTCAAGCAGGTCGCTGAGCACGTCGTCGGTGGGGTTGGCGCGCTTGGCGGGCACCAGCTCGGCGAGGTAGTTCTGGATCGCGGTGTAGGCCGCCATCAGGTCCTCGTCGTTGGTCTCCCCGCCCAAGAGCTTGTCGACATTCTCCTGGAAGAAGCCCCGGTCCTCGTTCGGCACCCCCAGCAGCTCGCAGATGACGATGGCGGGGATGGGTTTGGCGAACGCGGTCACCAGGTCGGTCGGCGGGCCGGCCTGCTCCATGGCGTCCAGGTGGTCGGCGGTGATCTGCTCGACACGCTCGGTGAGCAGGCGCATCCGGCGGACGGTGAACTTGCCCACCAGCGGTTTCCTGTATCGGCTGTGCTGTGGCTCGTCCATGAGCAGGAACTCGCCGGGCGGCGCCGGAGGGACCTCGATGTCGCCGTAGTCGATCAGCGGGTGATGGCCCATGAGCTCTCTGCGTGAGCTGAACCGCGAGTCGGCCAGGACGGACCTGAGCAGGTCATAGCCCGTGACCAGCCAGCCCTGGTGCCCGTCGGGGAAGGGGAAGCGGCTGATCGGGCCGTGCTCGCGGGCCTCGATCAGCTCCTTGGGCGGGTCGAAGGGGCAGCCGGACTGACGCACCGTCGGCATCGTCGTGAGGGTGTGGAGGGATTCATTCATGACTTTTCCTTTCTTCGTCATGGCAACCGCACCGTGAGTCGGCACAGCCCTAAGAGATCTTGCGGCGGTAGGTGTTCATGGCGAAGAGGTATGCGACGACGAGGATGCCGGCGCACCAGGCCAGGGCGATCCACAGGTCGGCGCCGACAGGCTGCTCGGTGAACAGGGCGCGGATGGCGTTGACGATGGAGGTCACCGGCTGGTTCTCGGCGAAGGCGCGCACCGGGCCTGGCATGGTGTCGGTGGGCACGAAGGCCGAGCTGAGGAACGGCAGGAAGATGAGCGGGTAGGAGAACGCGCTCGCGCCGTCCACGGACTTGGCGGACAGGCCGGGGATGACGGCGAGCCACGTCAGCGCCAGGGTGAACAGGATCAGGATGCCGGCGACCGCGAGCCACGCCCCCGCTCCCGCCGCCGAGCGGAAGCCCATGAGCAGCGCGACGACCACGACGACCACGAGCGAGATCAGATTGGCGACCAGCGAGGTCAGCACGTGCGCCCACAACACCGACGAGCGTGCGATCGGCATCGACTGGAAGCGCTCGAAGATACCGCCCTTCATATCTATGAAGAGCCGGAACGCGGTGTAGGCGATGCCCGAGGCGACCGTGATGAGCAGGATGCCGGGCAGCATGTAGTTCACATACGAATCCGACCCCGTGTTGATCGCGCCGCCGAACACGTAGACGAACATCAGCATCATGGCGATCGGCATGATCGTGGTCGTGATGATGGTGTCCGGGCTGCGCGCGATGTGGCGCAGGGATCGTCCCAGGAGGGCAGCGGTGTCGCTGAAGAAATGCTTGGTCATCATCGTTCCTTACGCGTTCGTGCCGACGTTGGGGTCCTTGCCGCCGGTGCCGACGAGCGCGAGGAAGACGTCCTCCAGGGTCGGCTGCTTTTCGACGTATTCGACCTTGGCGGGCGGGAGCAGCTGCTTGAGCTCCTCCAAGGTGCCGTTGACCATGATCCGGCCCTCGTGCAGGATCGCGATGCGGTCGGCGAGTTGTTCGGCCTCGTCCAGGTACTGCGTCGTGAGCAGCACCGTTGTGCCGTTCTCTG